>DATGHL010000057.1 GCA_035308025.1 Candidatus Binataceae bacterium | reverse complement strand
GGTCGATGCTACGTCCCGCACGCGCTAGCTCGACGATCCGGCGCCGGTATTCCGGCGCATATGGCGGATGGGTTCTTGGCATCGGGGAACTCCTTCTCTCTTCCTCCCCAACACCGTCTACGAAAGCGGGTCAAGTCCAGAACTCCTGCTGCGCGCCGGGCCGCCCGAGGTAGCGCGCGTGGGCTGTCCACGCTCCGCTCCATCGATTCCGCGAGAACGACGCTTTGACCACGCTGCGCCGCGCATAGACCGCCGGTTCGGCGACGTTGACGCGCGGCGCGCGAGTGCCGCTCAGACTGCCGCGCGGCTGCTGCCGCCGGAAACTGTGTTGCACGCCCAGTTGGCGCAGCGCCCGCGCCCACCACGGCACCAGCTTCTGCGGCCGTTCGGACTGCTCGTGGCGCAGCTTGAGTTCGACCTCGCGCGGCGGGCGGAGGAAGCGGATGCGTTTCATGCCCGCGCCTCCGTCAACGCTTCGCTCAACGCCACCACCAACCGTGTCGGATCGTCGGGGGCCTTGCGGCCGAGCGCTTCGATGATGTCGCGTACCTGCGCCCCGCTCAGCGTCAGGGCATGGAGACCTTGCGCCCGCTGCCACGACTTCCACGCTCGCTTGCCGGTCGCCCGCTGATCGAGCTTCGTGCGGCCCAGACGCGACACCCGTTCCCGCTCCGTTGTCGAGAGCCGGCGCGTCTCTTGCGCGACGCTCAGTAAAGCACCGAGCAAGTAGTCGGGCGGCTCTAGATCGAGACCCGCCAGTGCGATCAGGCCGCCGAGGTTGGCCAGGTGATGGACCCGCAGTCCCTGCTCGTGACTGTGACCGTTGCCGTTACCGTTCGTGTTCGCCATGTGACATTCACCACGTGAGCACCGGTTGGATTGCGCCACGCACGCTGCTCAACGGCACCGGTCCGAAGTAGCGCGCGTCCCAGCTACGCCGGTCGTGGAACCCGAACAGCCAGACCTGATTAGCGCCGACCCTGTAGCTGCCGAAGGGGACATGCTGAAGCGGTCGTCCTTTGCTGTCGTGGAGTGCGACCGCGCTATGCGGAATCGGCGCGCCGTTGATCGTCACGCCGCCGCGTTCGATCACGACTGTATCGCCGGACAGCCCGTCCGCGATCTTGCCGACCGGCTCGGCGTTGCCCGGACAGGAACCGGTGCGGAGATAGCCGCGCGCCAGTCCCGCCTGAGCGATCTCCGGCGGCAGGCAGGCTGCGACCAGATCGCCGCGATGAAAGCTCTGCGACGCGATGTGATAGACGCCCGCCGGGGCGGCGCTGTCGGTATTGGCGATGAGAATCCCGAATGCCTCGCCGGCCCAGATCAGGAGCGCCCCGACCATGACGATTCCGGCCAGCGTCGAGAGCACTTTGCCGCCGGCTTCCCGTTGCCAAATCCAGAGCCAGAAAGCAGCGGATTCCGGGATCGAATCCGCCGTACGGTACGGTATCCAGCTCATCTCCGCCTCCCGGGCAAAAAGGCCGCGGGTTCGTTGCGGAATCCGACAGAAATGCCGCACTGTGCCGCAGGGTCCTTTATCTTGCTCTACGAACCCGCCTCCTGAACCCGCGCCCTTTTGCCCCTTCCAATTCGTTTTATCCGCTACGGTCATCACGCCTTCTGCATCGATGAAACTTCTCATTGCAGTTTCCCGTTCGCAGCGTCATTGCTACGGCCTTGAAGCTTCCGGCCCCGCCGTGGTCCGCCGTCGAGTTCGGATTTAATCTGCTTGCACAGCCGCCCCATCGCGGCGCTAATTGTTTCGGCAAGATCGAAGCCCGCCGCATCGGCTTTGCTGCGCAGTTCCTCAATGTCCCGTTTGAGCGCTGCCGGCAGCTTGAAGGTGATCGCTTCGAGTTCCTGTTTGCGTCGCAATACACTCATCTGAACTGCTCCTTAAATTAATTGCTGCGCGTCACTTGCCGTAAGGACCGGGAAACACGAGGTCCTGGGTCACCATCACCGCGAATTCGTAGCCCGGCCGAATCTCGATCGTGGCGGGCCGATTCAGACCGTTGCCGACCATCTGCTGACCCAACGCTCCGAATTGATTCGAGGCTGCCGAGCCTGCGACTTCACCCGCCATCGCGAATTGATTCGGATGCGTGTAGCCGTAAGGGCCAAATGTTCCGCCGCTACCGAAGGTCGCCATTTGTCCGATCTGCTGGCCCGCGCTGATCAGGCTGATCAATGCGGCGGTGCCGAAGGTCGCGAGATAGTGGTGATCGACCTGATCGCTGAGCCCGGCGTAGCCGCTCTGGTCCGCGCCCGGCATCGACGGCAAAGTCATGCTCGTGGTGTTGGGAAAGATCAGCCGCTGCCACGCAATCGAGATGCGCTGTTGACCCCACGAATTGGCGTTCTGATACGTCCCGATTAAGCGGCTCCCTTGCGGAATCAAAACGTATTTGCCGCTCGCGCTGTCGAGCACGTTCTGGCTGACTTGCGCGAGGATCGGACCCGGCAAATCCGAGTTAATGCCGCTGATCAAAACCGCCGGAACAATGTTCCCCGCCATGACGGTGTAAGGCGACGCGGCTGGTTGCAAAAGCACTCCTGAAGCTGCGGGATTTTCGCTAACAGAACCGCTGCCCAAAGCGGTTTGTTTGCCGTTGATCTCGAGCGTGCTGCCGCCGTGAAATGCTGCAACAATTTGCGGCGCTTCGAGCGCCTTCAGATACTTGTCCTCGGCCCACTGCGCGAAACGGCTAGGCGGCCTCGGCGCCGTGCGCTGGAACGGCGCCGGGGCGATTGGCGGAAGCGGCTGCGCGGGCATCGCAATTGGTTGCTCACGCGGCGTCGCGCCGTGCGCGGCGAGATCGGCAACTTCGCCGCGATCACGTGACTCGGCATTGGGATCATCGATGAGCTTCTGCGCCGCTCCGCTTTGGTTGATTCCGGAACGCTCCACGCCGAGCGCCAGCACCGTGCCGCCAATCACCGCGACCGCGATCGCCAGCAGCCCGAGCAAGCGATTAAAGCGCTCGCCGTTAATCGACTCGTCGCCGCTTTCTTCGAACTCTTCTGGTTGGACTTTATTGATACGCACGTCGCAGACTCCTTTGCTCGCTGCGCCTTCGGCTCCGCTAGCGCACCCCACCCGCATACGAGATCGTCACGCGGTCCTGTTCGCGGCCGACACCCGCAACCATCACCGCGTCGCTGAATAAGCGATCGACGACGTAGTAATTGCCGGCCACGCGATAGTTGGCCATCTGCGTGCCGTTGCCCGCGCTGATGAGCAGCGCCGGCGCTTCACTCGACTTCATTCCGCTCGGCATCTGCACATAGACATGAGAGCCGTCGTCGAACGCGCGTATCGGCTTCCAGGGCTCGTCGGCTCCGGCGATCGTGTAAGCGAAGTTCAGTTGCGCCGGATCGACGTGCGCAATGGGTATGCCGCTCGTCGAATTAGTCGCCGGATCGGTGACATTCTTCGCGGCATTGTCAGCCTCTTTCATCGCGGTGAGCAGCTCGTCGGGGTAGTAGAATTCGACCTCGCGCAAGGCGTGGCCACGCACCCGCAACAGTAAGTGGTAGATATGCTTGGTGGTGTAAATCGTGAGGTTGGTTGGAGTTACCCCGGTTCGGTAGACGGTATTGGGCTAGTGGTTAAAGTCCTGCTTTGTTGAATCCTTTCGTAGTTGATCGGTGAAAGATAGTCGAGCGCGGAGTGGCGGCGATGCGGGTTGTACCACCCCTCGATGAACTC
>DATGHL010000056.1 GCA_035308025.1 Candidatus Binataceae bacterium | reverse complement strand
GCTTTCCCTGCTCCTCCATCCCTGCTATCGCTTTCCATGGCGTCATCCTCCGGCACCCGCCGCCTAGCGGGTGTGAGTTGTGGCTCAACTCGCCGGATCTTGACGCCTTTTCACTTTTCCACCAACTTCCCGACACTACCCCGGTCGTTCGGGAAACTTACCAAGACCCGGCCACTGGTAGGCATTTGGAAGCGCCTCCACCCACGTCGTCTTCTCTTTCCCAGCCTCACCCACCGACAGAGAGAACAGCAGACCCTCCTCTGACAGGCGAAGTCTCCCTACGATTGTTATCTTTGTTCGTGCCACCCGCCGTTTTTCAGCTAGCCCCTCAGAGAGTAGTCATATAAAATCAGTTTCTTCTTCGTTTCAAATCTCAGTCTCGAAACACCCCTTTAAAACGAGCCATCGGCTACGCGATTTTGAAATTCAGACGTGCACACGTCGTGAAGCTGATAAACGCGAGCGGAGCTTGAGAGGTTGCCAGGCTTGTTCTCGAAACGGCACGAGCGACCTTCGATCACAGCATAGGTGAATTGTTCCCGCGCTGGCTCTATAAATCGCTCACATATTGGGCATTTATATTGCGTCATATTCAGCTTTTTATACCAGAGCCGAGGGCAACTTTCCGCACCGTTCGGACGGCTAAACCTCTCGACAAAAAGATGGAACCGGGGCGGTTGCCGTTTAAATCCCAATCCGCTCCACCTCGCCCACACTCACGTCATCGTTGCGCGCCGGTCGTAAAGGCCGGTCGTCTTGGCGTTCGAGTGACTGGCCATGCGCTGCGCGACCTCGATGCGCCCGCCGTTCGTCAGATAGTCCGTAATGCCGGTGGCGCGAAAGGTGTGGCTGCCAATCGCGGTTTCAATTCCGGCATCGGCAGCACGGCGGCGCACCATGTACCAGACATCCGTGTAACGAAAAAATTTTCAGTGCCAAAGCACCCTCCCTCGCGGCCGCGCTACCAGACCCGCGGAATCAATCGATACGGGACCGTGCGGCAGTAGTCGTCGTAGCCCGCAAGCTCCGCCGAGAGCGCCCGCTCCTCGTCGAGGATTCGCGCGACCAGAAGCGGGCACGCGAGCGCCGCCACCAGCAGTCCCCACCAGGAGCCCAGCGCGAGCGGCATCGCGAAAATCATCAGCAGGGCGCCCGCGTACATCGGATGGCGCACGTACGCGTACGGCCCGGTCGAGACCACGTGCTGCCCGGCCTCGATCGTGATCGTCGAAGCCGCGAAGTTGTTTTCACGCATCACCAGAATGAAAAACCCGAACATCGCCACGATGACCAGATTCGCGAGAATCACAATCGCGCCGGGCACGTGAGACCAGCCGAACCGATAGTCCAGCCCGGGCACGATCGCCAGCGTCACGAACATCACAAACAGCAGCGCGACGATCAGCTTTTGGCGTGGCCGCGACTCCGCCTGCGGGCCGACCCGCATCCGCCGCGCGAGCAGCGCACGATCGTGCTGGATCAGATAGACTCCGGTCGCGCTCGAAGAGCCGAGAAACGCCAGCCAGAAAACCCATCCCTGCCAGTAGTGAATTGTTCCCGCCGCAACAAAAGTCAGCGCCACCGGAATCAGCAGCACCCCAGTTTGCGCCGCCGCTCTCATTGCAAATGACTTCATCGCGCGATGCTCGGATTTGACGCCGGAGCCGAGAAACCCGGCGCCACCGGTCACCAGTGTTCGCACTTCCGCGCTACCTCGCAGGCAAGTCTATTGGATCGCGCCAACTCGCGGAAGTTGTTCCGCTAACCGCTGCGCGCGGCGCCGGTTTCTGCTTTGTCTGTGCTGACGTGATTATGAAACTCTTGTGCGGCGGAGCAGGAGGTGATCGAACTTCAGGTCGCCTGTTCGCGACTCGATCCGCAGAAGAAAATCTATGTGCAGGATCAGATTCGCGAATCAACCGACAAGGTCTGGGCGATGCTCGAGCAGGGCGCGATCGTTTACGTCTGCGGCGACGCCAGCCGCATGGCGCCTGCGGTTCATCAGACGTTCGCTGAGATCCATGCCGAGAAGCAGAATGTTTCCGCCGACACCGCCGAGAGCTGGCTCGATCGCCTCGCCGCCGAGGGCCGCTATCTAGTGGATGTCTGGTCGGCCGCCTGAGTGACGCTAGGTTCCTTAGCGGCGATGGTCGCGCGCGAGGGTGCGGACATTTTCGATTACGTAGGCGACGTCGTCGTCGGCCATCAGCGGAAAGATCGGTAGCGAAAAGCAGCGACTATAGACGTCCTCCGCGATCGGAAAATCTCCAGTGCGATAACCGTACTGGCGCTGGTAATAGTCCATCGTGTTGAGCGGAATGCAATGGACCGACGTGCCGATTCCGCGCTCGCGCAGCAATTCGACGAAGCGGTTGCGGCCAATCGTCAGCCGCTCGGGCCGGATACGAATCACGTACAGATGCCACGCATGTTCGACGCCGGCTTCTGTAATCGGAATCTCGAGCGACGGTTCGTCGCCGAAAGCTTCGTTGTAAAGTCGTGCGATCATGCGGCGACGGCCGGTGAGCTCGCCCGCGCGCCGCAACTGCGCGAGACCAACCGCCGCGTGGATGTCCGATAGATTGTACTTGAAGCCCATCTCGTGGATCTCGTAGAACCACGAGCCGCTCGAGTCGTAGCGTTTCCAGGCGTCGCGATCCATCCCATGCAGGCTGGCGACGGCGATTTTCGCGGCGAGCGCGTCATCCTCAGTCGTGATCATCCCGCCTTCGCCGCACGTGATGTTCTTGGTTGCGTAGAAGCTGAAGCAGGTCAGATCGCCGGTCGTGCCGATCTTCGTCATGCCGCGACCGTCCATCTGGCGCGCTGAATCGACCGCATGCGCGGCGTCCTCGACGACCCTCAGATTCTGGCGACGCGCGAGCGCCATGATTCGATCCATGTCGCAAGCCTGCCCGGCGAAATGCACGGGCATGATCGCCTTGATCTTGTACTCCGTGTCGCTCGCGATCGCCGCGGCAATGCGCTCAGGGTCGATATTGAAGGTCGCCGGATCGATATCGACGAAGACCGGACGCGCGCCGAGATAACCCATCACTTCGGCGGTCGCGGTGAAGGTGAATGGCGTCGTGACGATCGCGTCGCCGGGACGGATACCGATCGCGAAGAGCGCCAAATGCAGCGCACCGGTGCCGTGGGCCACTGCGAGCGCGTTGCGCGCCCCGACGTAGGCGGCAAACTCCTGCTCGAAGCGCTTGGCCTTGGGGCCCGTGGTAATCCATCCGGAGCGCAACGCCTCGATCACCTCGCGCTCTTCGTCCGGACCCATCGCCGGGCGATGAAACGGAATTTGCCGCTTCGCCTTCATCGAGTTCCTGCCTGCTGTGACCGAATGGAGCGCGCGCGGACGCCCGCTGATGGATCACTCAACCGAATTATCGTTGGTTACGTGCGTCGGCAGAGGCTGCCAGTCGCGATCGTGCGAGGCGGCGTCCGGCGCCGCCGCCGGTGTGGTATCCGCGTCATCCTCACTACCGGGTGCGCCACTGCTCTCGTCGTCGCTAGTTGCTGCCGGGGCTGACGTGGCACTCTCACCAGCGTCCGGACTGTCAGGCGGGGAATCCGTCGTCAGACTGACGCTTGAGGGCATCGATTCCGCGCCTGACGGTATCGACGCGCCACCCGCGGTCTCAGTGCCCGCAGCCGGCGCGACCCCCGGCGACGGTGCGCCGCCCGGTGAAACATCCGTCGGCAGCCCGCTCTTGGCCTCGACCGCCGCCTGCAGTTTTTGCATATCGACGCTGTTTTCAAGGCCGAGCCGCGCCACTTCATGCGAGGCGTGATTCCACAAGCCCGGATAGACCCCGTACAAATCGTCGTGGACTTCGACGTAAAGCTGCGCACCGCGCCAGCCGAACTTGATCGGCTGATAGACAAAACGCCCCGGCGTCCCCACCGGCGTCATCCCGAAAAGTTGTTGGATATTTTCGGGGTAGAGCCGGATACAGCCGTGGCTCACGTTCATCCCGACGCCCCACGGCACATCAGTCCCGTGGATACCGTATTCGGGCAGGCTCAACACCAGCTTGTAATGACCGAGCGGGTTGTCGGGATCGCCGCCCGGAACGACGTGATCAGCCTCGCCGTCGCGCTCGAGATGCTCCTCGTAGATGTCCTTTGGAACCACCCAGGTCGGATTGACCAGCTTGCCGGTGACACGCCACGAGCCCACCGGCGTTTTCCAGTCAAAACGGCCGAGTCCGACCGGAAAAGTATAAACCACGCGCGCTGGGGCGCTGTACGACGCCGTTTTGAGCCTCCCGCGATGCCGCACGACGGTCGGAGGATAGAAATAGTAGATGCGCATCTCCGGGATATTCATCACGATCCCGCTGCGCGGCCCCTCGGGTAAAATGCGCTCGGTCGGCAAGATGATCTCGCGGCCGGCCGGCGGCGCCCACCAATCGAGATGGCCGTTGGCGTCAGAGATTTCACGCGCTGAAAGTCCGTACCAGCGCCCGATATCGAGCAGCGTATCGCCCTTGGTGATGGTGAAATTAACCGGGGAGCCGATAATGGCGTCGCGACCAGCAGGTAGCGGCGACGGCACCAGCCGGTGCGCATCGAACTCCGCCTCGCTCCAGACTCGCGCGACGGCCCGCGTGCTCCACGAAACCGCAATCGCCAACGCCGCGATCACGAACCATCGAGCGACCGGCCTGTGCGCCATCAGCGTCATCTGGAAAATTTTATAGTTATGGACGCCTAATCAGCAACGGGCCTTAAGTTGGCGAACTTCAGCACCAGCAGCTTGAGCCCGCTGCGCTCGAAGGCGACCCAGACCTTGGCGGCGTCGCCCCGTCCTTCGCGACGGCGCACCACGCCGCGGCCGAAAGTTACATGCTGAACGCGCGCCCCGATCGCGCACGGATCGCCGTCGTCACCGTTGCCCTCCGGGAGCTGGCTGTCAGTGTAATCGACGTAGGGTTCGCGCGAGGGCTGCCGCAGGCCCGTCTGCCGTTCGCCCCCTTGCCGCGGGCGCTCCGGCTCGATCCGCCGGATCAGGTTGCGATCGATTTCGCGCAGGAAGCGTGACGGCGTCGCCTCCTGCCGATTACCGTACAATTCGCGCGACAGCGCGTTCGTCAGATGCAGCAACTGCTGCGCCCGCGTCATGCCCACATAGCAGAGGCGGCGCTCCTCCTCGACCTCGCCGCCGTCGTCCTGAGAGCGCGAATGCGGAAACAGCCCCTCCTCCATCCCGGCGATAAAGACCACCGGATATTCGAGCCCTTTCGAGGTATGCAGCGTCATCAGCGACACGCGACCGCCCGCCGCCACGATCTGATCACTGTCGGCGAGTAGGGCGATCCGTTCAAGGAATTCGCCGAGCCCCGCCGCATTTCCTTCGGCATCGAAGGCGTCGGCCGCGGTCAGCATCTCGGCGACGTTCTGGCGCCTCGCGTCGGCGTCTTCAAGACCGCCGAGGTAAGTATCGAAGTCGCAGTGGGAGAGAATCTCCTCGAGAGTTTTGCGTACGCTGATGGTGCGGGAGCGTTCGGCCAGAGCGCGCATCCAGCCATAGAGCGCGCCTGCCTGCTTGGCAATCCGCAGTGCGACGCGGGATTCCACTTCTAGCCGTCCGAGCGCTTCAAACTCGTTGATACTCTCGCGCGCCGCGACCTCGCGGACGATCTCGATCGTTTTTGCGCCGATCCCGCGCGGCGGCGTCCCGACCATGCGCTCGAGGCTGAGCGCGTCGGCGGGATTCGCCAGCACTCGCAGATAGGCCAGCAGGTCTTTGATTTCGCGGCGATCGTAGAAGCGCAGCCCGCCGACAATCAGGTACGGAATCCGGCGCCGCACCAGCGCTTCTTCGAGCACCCGCGACTGCGCATTGACCCGGAAGAACACCACGACGTCGGCCGGGGCGAACTCACCTCCGATCAGGCGGCCGATTTCGCGCGCGATGTAGTCGGCCTCGTCGCGCTCGGTCAGTCCGGTGTAGTAGACCACCGGCTCGCCGTCCGGATTCTCCGTCCACAAGCGCTTGGGTTTGCGTTCGAGATTGTGCTCGATCACCGTCCCGGCCGCCGCCAGAATCGTCTTGGTCGAGCGATAGTTCTGTTCGAGCTTGATGATGCGGGCGGCGGGAAAGTCGCGCTCGAAATCGAGGATGTTGCGGATGTCTGCGCCGCGCCAGCGGTATATCGATTGATCTTCGTCGCCGACCACGCACAGATTCCCCTGCGGCGCCGAGAGCGCGCGCACCAGCAGATACTGCACCTGGTTGGTGTCCTGGTACTCGTCCACCAGCAGGTGCGCGGCGCGCTCCCGCCAGCGCTCGAGCGCTGCCGCGTCGGTCTCGAACAGCCGCCAGGTCTGAAGCAGCAGGTCGCCGAAATCGAGCGCGTTCATCGCCTGCAGCCGTTCCTGGTAGAGCGCATAGACCTGCGCCAGTATGCGCTCGCGAGGGTTCCCGGCGCGTTCCGCCAGTTGCGCCGGCAGCATCGCCTCATTCTTGGCCTGATCGATCCGCGCCCGCACCGCCTCGGGCGGCGGCGAATCCGCCAGCCGTGCATCTTCGAGCACGCGCCGGATCAGCGCCATCGTGTCGCCGTCGTCCAGGATCGAGAAGTTGCGATCATACCCAATCGACGCCGCGTCCTGCCGCAGAATTCGTGCGCAGGCTGAGTGAAACGTGCTCACCCATGGGAAGCGCGCGCCGCCGAGCAGGCTCGCTACCCGCTCGCGCATCTCGCGCGCCGCCTTGTTGGTGAAGGTCACCGCCAGCGTCTGCTCTGCGCTCGCCGCCCCGGTCGCGAGTTGATATGCGATGCGGCTGGTGAGCACGCGCGTCTTGCCCGAGCCGGCCCCCGCTACAATCAGCAGCGGACCGTCAGGCGCGAGCACCGCTTCACGCTGCGGGGGATTCAAATCGTCGAGATTAATCGATGGCATCGGGCGATTCGTGCGAGCTAAAGTACGGACTCTGGATGAAGCATCCGGGGATGCGGAATTAGCACGATAGCGGCTTGGCGCGCGGTCGGAAAGCCGCGACCGCGACGATGTTCACAAGTTTGATCTTCTAACCCGATTTTTCCCGATGGCGCGCTACGAACCCCACGACAAGTTCTACCGGCGCGCGCGCGAGCAGGGCCTGCCGTCGCGCGCCGCCTTCAAGCTCGAAGAGCTGCTGCGCCGCTTCCGGCTGGTGCATGATGGCGCCCGAGTGCTCGATCTCGGTTCCGCGCCCGGCGGCTGGCTAGCGATTCTGAGCACGGCGGTCGGTAACGCCGGCCGCGTCGTCGGCGTCGATCTCGCATCCTGCGCCCGCGTCGCCGCCAACGTTGTCACCCTCGTCGGCGATATCCGCGACGCCACGGTCGGTAACGCGGCGCGAGATGCGCTCGGCGGCCCGGCGCACGTCGTCACCAGCGATCTGTCGCCGAAACTCACCGGCATCCGCGAGCGCGATCAGGCGCAGAGCAGCGTCTTGATCGAAACCGCTGTCGCCGTCGCCGTCGCGACGCTGAAACCCGGCGGCGCGATGGTTGCGAAGCTCTTTATGGGTAGTGAGTTCGAATCTGTGCGTGCGCTCTTCGCGCAGGAGTTTGGCGCGCTCGAGGTGGTGCGCACCCGCGCCGGCCGCCCCGGCTCGGCCGAACTCTACGTCGTCGCGCGGCACTTCAAACGGGCCGGCTAGGCTGCCATTAGGCGGCGCGAGTCCGCAAAGACGAGCAGGCCAGTGGCGAGCTGCGTTAAGGCCTCAATCGAGGATGGTAAAGAAAGTGACGGATAGTCCTGCAGGGCTGCCAGTCCGCTAGAGCAGAACCCCTCGCTTCAGTGCGCGCTCCTTCATAATTGCGAAGAACACCGGCACCAGTATGAGGACGTGAATCGTCGAAGTGATCATGCCGCCGACGATTGGTGCGGCGATGGGCTTCATCACGTCGGAGCCGATGCCGCTCTCCCATAGAATGGGCGCGAGACTGAGCATCACGACGGCGACGGTCATCAGCTTCGGGCGCAGCCGTTGCACGGCGCCCTCAATGACCGCGGCCTCGACTCCCTCACGGGTAAGTTCGCCGGCAGCGATGTGCCGGTTTAGAGCTTCGTGGAGATAGATCACCATGACGACGCCAGTTTCGACTGCGATGCCAAAAAGCGCGATGTAGCCGACCCATACGGCGACGCTGAAGTTGAAACCCATCATGTACTGAAGCAACAGGCCGCCGGTCATCGCATACACAGTGGGAAGAATGAGTACGACCGATTCGGTCACCGACTGGAAGAGCATGTAGAGGAGAACAAAGATTAGACCGAAAACGATCGGCAGGATGACCATCAGGCGCTTTCGCGCGCGAAGTTGGAATTCATACTCTCCCGACCACTTGAGCGTATATCCGGCGGGAAGGTGTAGTTGCCGATCGAGCACGCGCTGAGCGTTGTCGACATAGCTGCCGTAATCCGTGGTGGCGAGGTCAATATAGACGTAGCCGGTCAACGAGCCATCTTCGTCACGTATCATCGACGGACCCGGACTTAAGGTGATACGCGCGACTTCGCCCAGCGGAATCTGCGCTCCGGTCGGTGTCATGATTAGTATTCGACGAAGCGCGCTCAGGTCGTTCCGGTAGTCCGCGAGATAGCGAACATTGATCGAGTAGCGTTCGCGCCCTTCGACGGTAGTCGCAATATTCTCACCGCCCATGCCCGAGCTGACGGCCCGCTGAACGTCGCCGACGGTCAGCCCATATCTGGCGGCGGTCGTGCGGTCCACGGCAACGTTGATGTAGAACCCCTGCGAGACTCGTTCGGCGAAAATTCCTCGCGTGCCCGGGACGGACCCGAGAATCTCTTCGATCTCAGAACCAATCTGTTGAATTCGGTCGACATCGGGACCCTGAATTTTAAGTCCGACGGGAGTTTTGATTCCGGTGAGCTCCATATCGAGCCGGTTCTCGACAGGCATAGTCCAGGAATTCGCCAGACCGGGAAAATGCAAGCGGGCGTCCATGTCAGCGATAAGCGAATCGTAGGTGATGCCCTTTCGCCACTGGGTACGCGGTTTGAGCATGATCGTCGTATCATACATGTCGAGCGGCGCGTTGTCGGTCGCGCTGTCTGAACGTCCGACGGAGCCGAATACGCTTTCGACTTCGGGAAACGAGCGGATGATCTGATCCTGCTTCTGCATCAGATCTACCGCCGACGTGATCGAAATTCCAGGAAGCGCAGTCGGCATGTAGAGACTCGAGCCCTCATATAGCGGTGGCATGAACTGACTACCGATCTTGAACAGGAGTGGAATCGTAAGCAGTAGGAAAATCAGATTGGCCGCGATCGTCAGGGCGCGATGATGCAGGCACCAGCGAATCACCGGCAAATAAATCTTCTGGAAGAAGCGCGAGATGGGGTTGTCCTCCTCGGGACGAAGGCGTTTGCCGCGGATGAATAGAACCATCAGCACCGGAACCACGGTAATCGCGAGAACTGAAGAAAACGCAATCGCAAAGGACTTCGTATAGGCCAGAGGCCGAAACATCCGTCCTTCCTGCGATTCGAGCAGGAACACCGGCAGGAACGAGACGACGATAATAATTAACGAGAAGAAGATCGGCCTGCCAACCTGCTTCGCGGCGGATAACAGGATTCGCTGCCGCTCGGGCTCGGTTGTCGACTCGTTTCGCGACGTGGCCTGGTGCTGCGCCTCCGACAAGTGCCGGTACCCATTCTCGACCATCACGATCGAGGCGTCGACCAGCACCCCTATCGCCAGCGCCAAACCGCCCAGCGACATGATGTTGGAGCTGATCTGGAGATAGTACATCGGGATAAACGTCGCGATGACTGCGATCGGCAGTGCGAGAATCGGAATTAGTGCCGAACGCAGGTGAAAGAGAAAAATGATGATCACGAGGCTGACGATAATGGCTTCTTCAATGAGATCGCGTTGCAGAGTGTTGATGGATGACTGAATGAGTCTCGAACGGTCGTAGCCGGCGACAATTTCAACACCTTGCGGCAGAGTCTTTTGAATCTGTGCGAGCTTGTGCTTGACGCCGTCGATGATGGTGAGGGCATTCTGCCCGTAGCGCATGACGACGATGCCGGCGACCGTCTCGCCGTCGCCGTTCCATTCGGCGGCGCCCTCGCGCAGATCAGGTCCGAGGCTGACCACGCCGAGGTCGCGAATCAACACAGGTGTGCCGTTATTGGTGGCGACTGAGATTTGTTCGAGATCTGCAACCGAATGAATATAGCCGAGGCCGCGGATCATGTAGTCCGCGCCCGACATCTCAAGCACGCGCCCACCAACTTCGCCGTTGCTGTCGCGGATTTTGTCGATCACCGTTTCCAGCGGGATCTTGAGCGCGAGCAGTCGATTCGGATCGAGCTTTACCTGGTACTGCTTTACGAAACCGCCGATAGTGGCGACTTCCGAAACCCCCGGCACGGTTTCGAGCGCATACCGCACGTTCCAATCCTGCAAGCTGCGGAGGTCGGCGAGACTGTGAGTATGACTTTTATCGACGAGAGCATATTCGTAGACCCAGCCCGCGCCGGTTGCGTCCGGGCCAATCACGGGATTTACACCCGAGGGCAGCTTGCCTGTAATCTGCTGTAGATATTCCAGCACGCGGCTCCGCGCCCAATAGATGTCGGTGCCGTCCTCGAAGACGACGAACACATACGAATCGTTGGGCATCGTCTGCGCGCGAACCGCCTTCACGTGCGGCGCGGCGAGCATCGCGGTGACGATAGGGTAGGTCACCTGGTCCTCGATGAGATTTGGCGGCTGCCCCATCCATTCTGTGTGAATGATCACCTGAACGTCGGAGATGTCCGGCAACGCATCGAGTGGGATTCGCTTGAGCGACCAGACGCCGCCGAGTACCAGAGCGATCACGCCTAAGAACAGAAGAAAGCGATTCGCATGGCACCAGTCGATAGTTCTTTCGATCATAGTACTTCCTCACATCGCCATGGAGCCGCCGGCTGACACGTCCATCTGCTTAGCGGCGATAGTGCTGCCGCCCTTCGACGCGGTGATAGTGAGACTCCAGGTGCCGCCGCTGGGCAAGTCGATATTCGCAGCGTAGGCGCCGTTTCCTTGATCCTGCGCGGCGCTCTGCGCGTGCATTGCGGCCATTCCCATCGCCGGCATCGCGGCCATGAAGAAAGAAATCGTCACTTGCGCGCCTGGGATTAGCGCTCCTTTGGAATCACGCAGCGTTACGCTCACTTTGTTGTGACCGCGAACCATAGGATTTGGGTCGCTCGTGAATTCGAGACTTGCCTCGGGCATGGCCGCGACCGCCTGACCAACTGCGTTCGCGCCCACACCCGGGGGAGGCGGCACGAAGGCGCCGGCGGCTGCCTGAAGTTGACTTTCCGAGTCGATCAGGAAATTTGCGGAACTGACGACCTGCTGACCCGGCGCGAGTCCTTTAAGCACGATGAATTGGTCGCCGACGTGCGGTCCCAACTCGACCTCGGCAGGTGTGAGATAACCTTCGCCACGATCGATGAAGGCGACGTTGTGCGTGCCCGTGCGTAGAACCGCCGTGTCAGGAATCACAGTGTGCGTGCCCATCGGGAGGTCGAGCGCGACGTGCGCGAACATCCCAGGCAGAAGTTGGCCCTTCGGATTGTAGAACTCGCATCGGACCCTGCCGGTGCGAGTCAGCGGATCGATCTGCGGCTGGATGAAATCGACGCGGCCGTCGAAGTTCGTGCCCGGATAGGCGTCGAGGGTGACGGTTGCCGGGTCGCCCGGACGGACCTTGCCGATCTCGTCCTGAAAAACGGCCGCATAGATCCACACCTTTGATAGATCGGTGATCGTGAACAGGCGCGTATCGGGTTGTACATACATGTTGGGCAGCGCGTTGCGCTCGACGATGTAACCGCTCATGGGCGAGTCGATCTCGACGGCGTGGCGGACCGTGCGCTCGCGTTCCAGGCGAGCGATCTCGCGCGGCGAAACTCCCCAGAGCTTAAGCCGCTCGGCCGCGGACTCGACTAGCGATGATGCGTCGGTAGTAACGTCAGCGATTGCGCTATTGCTCACCCGTTTGCGGGCGTCTATTGCGAGCAGATATTCGTTCTCGGTGCTCACCAGGTCCGGGCTGTAAATCGTAAACAGCGGCTGGCCGCGGCGGACGTATTGATAAGTCGAGTTCGCGAATACCTGTTCGATCCAACCGGCGAAGCGCGTCTGCACGTAACCTTGGAGCCGTTCATCAGCTTCGATGTTACCGGTGGTCTCCAGCCGATCGCTCACATCCTTTCGCACCACTGTCGCAAACTCGAGTCCAATCAATTGCCGGCGTTCGGGCGTGATCTGTATTGGCGCGAGCTGAGAGCCTGCTCCATGTGCGATTGGCGGTGCGAGCAACAGCAGGAATCCGAGCGCCAGGAAGCCAGTGCAGAGTCGCCATTGCGATGAGTTGTAATTCATTGTTGGTCACCGATTACCTGCTGGAGTTTGGCGATCGCGATTTCGTGGTCCGCGAGGCTGCGGTAGTACTCCTGCCGAAGGTTCTGTAAATCGAGCACCGACGAGAGCAATGTCTGGAAATCGACTTTGCCGACCCGATACGCGGCCATCGCCGAGGCTTGCGATGTTTCGGCCTGCGGAATCAGGCCGTCGCGATAGATCGACATGATTCGCTCCGCAGTGCGCATCGCTACCAGACTGCTTTCCGCGTCGGAAGAGACTTGCAGTTGGGTAGCGCGTGACTGGTCGCGCGCAGACTCAGCTTCGAATGCGGCCTGCTCGATCGCGGGCGTTTGCTTGCGCCAGAAATAGAGCGGGATTTTGGCGCCCAGATTCAGCATGTAGTAATCGTGGAATCCGGGCCCGGTTTTTTCGTACGTGTAGCCCACCGTGAAGTCCGGCCAGTATTCCTGATGCGCGAGCTTCAGGGCCTCCGTGCTGCGGGCTTCCATCGCGCGATCGGCTGCGAGGTCGGGGGAATCGCTGCCGACTAGCTGTGCGAGGTGCGCTGCGTCGATCTGCAGATGCGTCGGTGCGATGTCGCCGATTTCGATATTCTGCGAGTCCGGATCGCGCCCGAGCATCTGCTTGAGCGCGAGCTGTCCCTGGTCTTCCTCCTGATGATGTGTCGCGTGCTCCTTCTGGAGCTCGGTGGTCTGAAGCTGCGCCTTGATCAGGTCCTGCTGCAGACCCTCACCTACGCGATAGCGGGTTTCGGCGATCTGCTGGATCTGTTGAAGCTCGTCTTGATTGCGATCGAGAATCTTCAGTGTTTTCGCGTGATAGAACAGCTCGAAGTAGATCTCCTTGACCTTCTCCTCGACTTCGCGCTCCGCAGCCTCGTAGCGATGCCGGGCGTAGTCGGCATCTTTTTTTGCTTCGGATTTCTGCAGGCCGAGTTTGCCGGGACCCGGGATGTCCTGCGACACGCCAAAGCCGGTGTAGTAGAAGTCGCTGCTCTCATAACCCGAAAACGGTTGCGGGCTGCCGACCGTGAAGTGCTGAAGCGAGAATTCCGGATCAGGTAACGTCGCCGCCTGGATCGCGGCCTTGGTCTGAGCCTGCCAGTGAGTACGGGCCGCGAGCACGATCGGACTGCGGGAAAGCGCCTCTTTGACCAGCGATCGCAGTCGATCGGAACCGTCGGGTGGTTCGGCGCCGGCGCCCGACGGAGCCATCTCCCGCCGAACCGGCGGAGTGTCACTATTCTGCGCATATCCCGACCACGGAACGACAATCACGGTTGCGATCGCGCATAGGATAGCGATTAAATTTCGCGCCGCTCTACGGCGTGTATTGCTTTCGGACGGTTTCATAAATTCCAACCTTCCAGCCGCGAATGACTCAGGCGGCTACGTCTCGCCGATCTAAAATCCACAGTTTCAGCTACCGATCGAATCGGCAGATGTTTTCCGGACTACGCGACGGACAACGCGCGAGGCTCAGCGGCGGATGCGAGGCATCCGCGCTTCGACTCACACGCTCACGGAAGATTCAGATTTGCCGGGAACAGAGAAGTGCTAATGAAGCGCCACGATTGGGCGGCGAGTAGTCTCGAGCGACGACGATCGTTCTGGGGTGCGGAACCGCAATTGTCACCCAAGCTGCGGCTTTACTGCCGATCGAAGTGAAATGCTGCGCGTCGTTCGCTTGCATCGTGGCTCGATCTGGAACGCTCGGCCCCTGGCAGCAACTCAACTGATGAGCTGGTGGAGCGCTGCTCGAGCAGTTCGCGCCGCAGCACGCCGTCGTGGTCACCGCCATCGCCGACGGACCATTGGAGCCGAACGAAAGAAGTACAGCGATCAAAAGTGTCGTGAGGAATCGCACGCTCACCATCGTAACTGGGCTGCGCTGGACAGGCAATGACGAGACATCCGCCGTCAAAGCGAACTCTTGTAAACGACTCATCCTTTCGCGCCGTCAAATCCGTGATGGCGATTAAGCATCAAGAGCATTTGATCGTCATAACGCAACCTTGAAGGGTAGGAGGTAGTTCTATGGGTATGAGGATCAGAAGTGCAATCGCGAGAACGGCGGCGGCCGGGGCTTTGGTGATGGCGGCGGGGGCTGGATCGCACGCGTTGGCGGCGCCGTCCGGCAATATGAATTTGCGTACGGAAGGTTACGAGCTGATTACGCCAAGCGGAGGCGCGACGGAACGCATTGATGTCGACGCGATCGGGCAAGTGATCGCGGACACGTCAGGCAACTTTACTGGCGCGGAAAGTTTTACCGGAGTCAATTCCGCGCTGCCGCCGGGCAGCGAGGTCGAAGATGTTTGTTCCGGCACACTCGCGGGTACGATCACTGCGCCCGCCGGAGCGTTTGCCTCGGACTCGGGTGAGTTCACGCTGACCAGTACCTATACTCCGTCGAGCACGAGCACGGGAGTGTCATGCATTCCATCCACGGTCTCGATGTTGTGCAATCGGACATTGGTTGTAAAGAAAAACGCGAACGATCTCGACGCGGGTCAATACCACTGCCTGGTGACGGGCGTGACGGCCGGTTCGGGCGCTACGGCGACGATCGCCGGCGCCTCATTGCGCGGGTATATCGACAGCGTGTCAGGCAGCAATGCACCAACAAACTAGGTAATTCTTGCGGATGAGCGCTGAAAATCGGTTGCTCGATTGGTCCGCCGGAAACGGCGGGCCAATTCTTTTTTGGCCGCGGGAAACTTGTCATTTACTCTTCGTCGGGATCGAGCGTGCCTGAGTCCGGCTCGCCGGCGCGGCGCGAATACTCATACATGCCGACACCCGGTACGCCGTCGATAGTATAAGACGCGAAGCCCAGCGAAGTATGGATGCGGTCGCCGTCGGCTCCGGGCCGCGACAGGGTCATGAAGGTATCGGGCGACCCTTCGAGCGCGAGCGCGCCCGACCCGAGCGTGAGCAGCGCTGAGATTCTCTCCGGCGGTGTGTAGGGCGATGCGGATTCGAGTTCCAGATGGGCGCTCAGAACTTCAGTCCAAACCTCGGCGCGCCGCATATGCGCCGTCTGATCTGTTGTGCCGTCATCGAACTGGAGCTCGCGCAGTTCGAGCGCCTCGTGACCGTTCGGGCTCGGCACGCATACCCAAAGCATCCGCCGTGACGCGAATTTTTGCGGCCCCAGCCCGACGAAGGAGACACCAACGCGCGCAACGGCGTCGAGTTCGCGTTCGATGCCGTCGAGGATGACGGGCCCGCGCAGACGTCCGAAGCTCGAATGTGGTGGAACCGCCTGCGCCAACTGCACTGGCGTGAACGCCGCGCCGGGCGCCGGCTCAAGCAGAGCCTCAAGGTTGGCGAGCAGCTCGCCGAAGCATGGCGCACCGTCGCCGAAGTCAAGTGTAACGTCGACCGCCATCGTAGGATCGAGGCGGCCGCCCGCCAGCGCGCCCTCGACGCTCAGATAAGCGGTGCCGTCGTCCACGACCACCGCGGGTCCACGGAAGCGCAGACCACTCGTGCCCGGGTTCGCGTCGAGGGTAAGCGGCCCGAGGGAGACGCTGTTACCCACGCGTACTGCGCCGCCTTCGCCGGTGAAAAGTGCGACGCGGCGGCGCTCGAACAACATCATGATACGGCCGCCTGCGGCGCCCGGACCAAAATCGAAGCTCGCCATTCCGCCGAGGCCGTGCTTGACGTCGTAAAACTCAACGCCGATCCGATACGGCGGAGCGCTTGTGGATGCGCCGCGTGGCTTGCCCGGTTTGGCGGGAGGATTGTGACGCACGATCTCGATTGTGGAACGCGCCGAAGTCCCGTTGCGCGGGGCGCCGAAGCTCGCGGCAATTGCGTCAAGCGCGGCCTCGCGATGGGGCCCGGGCAGCCGCAGGGAAACCGCAAGTTCCAACTGCAGCGCGTCAATCCGTCCGGCCGCGGACAACTCGGCGAGCTCGCGCAGCGCCGGATTCTCGCTCACGGCATAGCGCGCGGTAAAAGCCTGCAACAGGTTTTGCGCTCCGCCACCGGGATAGCGCAAGCCAAAGGTCGGGGTGATCGCGGCGGCGCGCAGGCGGTTCGCCAACGCCACCGCCGGACCGCGGATAAAATCGTCACTGGCCGAAACGTGCGCAGCGCGCGGCGCTCGCAGGCGGCCCTGGATTTCGCGCAAGCCGAAACCGAAATCGACGCGCGGCTCGATAATGTTCCAGCCGTGAATCAGCAGGACGGTCGCGTGGCCGCGACGCGCCACGATCTGCGCAACGCGTTCTGCTATTGCGTCCAACAACCAAGGCTCGCGCGCGAGCAATTGGGACAAGCGATTGCAGTCGAGTTCGTTGCGATCCATGCCGGAATTGATGATCGCGTTGGCCTTGAGGCGCGCAGCGAGTTCGCGGGTGATCGCGGCGGTCTCGAGATCGTTGACCTTAGGGTGCAGCGTTGCGCGCGCCGCGGCGCCGGCGCGGCCGCCATGAGGTGCAATCAGCAAAATCGGCGCCTCGCCGCGGCTAACCTCCAGCCACGGCGCCGGCGAATGGAAGGGCGGGGTGAACGCGGCGGTCACATCATTCACTTATAACCCCAAGGCTGACGTGAGTGACGCGAGCCGTGCGGATTTGCAGCACTAATGACATCACGAAGTAGTAGACGACGAAGGCGACCGAGGTGTAAAGCAAAATGCGGTTGTACGCCGGCATCTCGAGCAGCAAGGCGACGGTCGCAATAGCCCAAATCACGGCGAAGCTGAGTGTCAGCGGTCGCATTGGTATTGTACGGTTCGGATAGATGAACTTGATCGGCGCGAAGACCATCAGCGCGAGAATCGCGACGACCAGAGTGTTAAGGATCGTTGGCCAGGCGAACACAAACAGGTAGAACGCCGCCAGATTCCAATATGAGGGAAATCCGCGAAAGTAGTGATCGGCGGTCTTGGCGTCGATGCGGCAAAAGCCATACGCGCTGGCGAGTGTCACAAAAGCGGCGACGCCGAGTCCAGCGAGGCCCGGTTCCAGCAGACTGGCGCGGAGCATCAGGAAGGCAGGCGCCGCGACATAGTTCAGATAGTCGACGATGTTATCGAGCAGTGCGCCATCGAAGAGCGGTAGCTGCTCGCGAATCTCAACGGCGCGGGCCAGCGGCCCGTCAGTCGCGTCGATCACAAGCGCAAAAGCCATCGCAATAAAGGCCGCGCGAAACTCGCTGTTCGCGGTATAGCGGAAAGTGAACAGAGCGGCGACGGCGCCGGATGCGGTGTACAGATGAATCAGCCACGCGCAGTAGCGAAGCCGAGTTCGATTCCGCACGGCCATTGCGATCGCTGGTTCGTCAGTCATCCGGCCGCAGATGGCGCGGTCCGAAGTGTCCCTCAAGCACCGTCATAAACGGACCGCAGGGCCGGCGGCGTTTGAAATAGGTCATCGCTTCATCGAGTGACCAGCGCTGACTCTCGTGTAGCCAGCCGATCGCTACGGTGGGCGCCCGATTCACGCCGCCGTTGCAATGCAAAAAGACCCGCTCGCCGGCTTCGATCAAAGCGGCGAGCGCGTGCAATGCCGGCGCGAGACGCACGGCCATGTCGTCGGCGCTGCCGTCGTGGATGGGCGTATGCACGAACTTGAGGCCCAGGCGATCGCATTCACTGCGCAATTCCGCGGCGTCGAGGCCGTTGATTTGGAGGTCGATGTCGTCCTGCAAATTGTGGATCGCAGTGACGCCAAACTCGCTCCGCAACCAGGGCAAATCCTCGAGGCGAGGATATTCGCCGACCAGCAGATGCTCGGTGATCTCACTGACGGACGGGCGCGAAAAGCGGCCGCGCATCGAGTGCGGTCCATCGTCGGGTCGGCGATTCCACCAATCCATTGGGGAATCTTATCCTGCGCGACGCGAATGAAAGAAGCGTGTCCCTGTAGTGTGCGGCAGCTCAGCTACAGAGCAACGGCTCGCCGGCCTGATTCCACTCGAACAGCCAGATCGAGGCAAGGACCGTGGCGCCGTCGGCGAGCTGCCTGGCGACCATCAGGCCCTCGCGCGTGATGAGCGCGTCGGTAAAGGCTGTGCGGTTGGTGGTGGCGGCGCGCACGATCTGATCTGCGGCTATCGTCGATTGCACCAGCGAGTTCGATTGTTGGAGTTCAGCAATCACCGCGGACCAAACCGAGGTGATCGGTTCCGCATGAATTTGTCCTGAGTCCATCGTCTCGAAATCCGCAACGCGATAATCCACTGACGATTCCAGCCGATGATGCGATCCGCGATCGGCTGCGGTGTAGCCATCGAAGAACTTCGTCGTGTGCAACGGCTGGCTCGCGTCGCCGACGTAATGCGCGAGGTAACCGGCGTGACGCAGTATCATCGCGCAATCACCGCCGCGCCAGGCGGCCGTCATCTGCGCGGCCTCGTCCTCGATTGCCCACGGCAGCGTACCGGAGCGCTCCAGAGTTGCGACGCCGACCTCGCGCTGCATCGTGGCGAAATTCGGCGTCAGGCGGGCAAACGGATCTGCGCCGAAGTTCTCAAGATCGATGTAATGGCGACGCCCTTCCGCATCGCCATAGAGCGGCCGCAAGACGGTATCCGGCTCGACCGCGAATTCCTGAAGTTGCAGCGAGTTCTGCGCGAAAGCAGTCTTGACCACGCCGGACGGCAGGCCTCCGAGCGCGAGCCGCACAATAAGTTTATGCGTGCGGGAGTCCCATGAATAAGCGGGCGACACGTGGCTGAGCCACAGAATCGGCGAGAGGGAAAGGACGAGCAACGCTGCGCCCGAGCGCCGGAGGCCGCGGGTTTGGCGCGTCATCCCTTGGCTCTTTGCCGCGCGCCGCCGGAGCGATGCGATCCTTTGTGGGCACTCGTCGTGAGGGAGGTTTGCGCGCTCGGCACGAGTCGGCGCGGCGCGTTGTCGGTCAGGCCGAGCACCGCGCTGCGCATATAGTCGGCGAGCTTGCGATAAGCGCCGGCGCCTACGGCGTCCGCGGCTAACGCGCGCAGCTGGGCGCTGGCGATCACGGCGCCGATGCGCACTTCGACTGGAGCGCGGCGCGGAATCAGGCTGCCCTTGCCGAGCACGCGATGGGTCCCGCTGATGCGGATGGGCAGAATGTCGCAACCGCCGTGCAGCGCCAGGTAACCGGCGCCACTCTTGAAATCATGGACGGCACCGTCGGGTGAGCGGGTGCCTTCGGGGAACATCAGGACACTGCGGCCACGGCGAAGTTCCGCGAGGGCTTCGTCCAGCGATTCGAGCTGGGCGCGCTCGCGATCGAACGGGATGAGACGCGTGAAATTAGTCGCGATGAAACGCCGCATGCCGTTGTTGAAAAAATAATCCTTCGCCGCCAGGACGACGAGGTCGCGCCCCTGTGCACCCATCGCATAACTCACGAGCCCGAAATCGACGTGGCTCGAATGATTGGCGACCACCAGGAGGTTGCGATTAGCCGGGATATTGCCGCGGCCCATCACGAGCGGCTTGAGCCAGCCGTCGAAGGCCGCGTTGAGTGAGCCGCGCACCGCAGCCTCGCCAAGACGGCGGAGCGCTTCGGGCAGCGCAAAGGTGTAAGGGCGCGCGAAACGCGCGTAGGAAGGCAGGCGCGGGCGGTTCTGCCCCTCGTCCAGCAGCCTTTGCAAGTCGTCGATAGTGCTCAGGTTCGCGAGCTGATCGGCGCTCAGCTCGTGGCCGGCCTTCGCGGCGATATGCTCGGCAAGTTCGGCGAGCGCCAGTGAATCGAGGCCGAGATCTTCGGTCAGGCGCGTCGCCGGCGTGAGGTCCGGCGCGCCGCTCGCGACCTGTTGCAAGGCCTGCGCGAGCCAGGGCGTGATCTCCTCGCTGACCGTAGCGCGCTCACCCGCATCACTGCGCAGCATCTTCTCAAGCGCAGTCGCCGCCTCAGCGCGTTTGATTTTGCGCGTGCGCGTGCGCGGCAGCTCGATATCGGTGAAGCGCAGAATCCTGATGCGCTTGTGGGCGTTCAACGTCGCGCTGACCTTGTCGAAGTGCTCGCGCAGTCGATCTTCGACCGCGCGGCGGCTTTCTCCGCGTGCGTAGGCGGGCACGACGAGGGCGGCGACCTGCTCGCCCTGCGCCACTTTCAAGCCGACGACCGCCATCTCTTTGATATACTGCGAGTGGCCGTAAACTTCTTCGAGCTCGTCGATGTAGATATTATTGCCACCCGAATCGACGATCACGTCCTTGGCGCGCCCAACGATATAGAGGCGGCCGTCGGCGTCGAGCCGGCCGAGGTCGCCGGTATGCAGCCAGCCGTCGCGGATTACCTCCGCGGTCGCCGCCGAGTTGCGGTAGTAGCCGCTCATGACGTTGCCGCCGCGGGCCACAACTTCGCCGACGCCACTCTCGTCGGCGGCGTCAAGCCGCAGCTCGACTCCGCCGAGCGGTTTGCCGACGGAGCCGGCGACGAGGTCGTCGTCGGGCCGTGCGACGCACAGCACGGGCGCCGATTCCGTCAGGCCGTAGCCTTCGAGCAGCTTGATCCCGAGATCGCCGAAAAACTGCGCGACGCGCTGCGGCAAGGCCG
Source organism: Candidatus Binataceae bacterium (assembly GCA_035308025.1). Taxonomy (NCBI): domain Bacteria; phylum Candidatus Binatota; class Binatia (SeqCode); order Binatales (SeqCode); family Binataceae (SeqCode); species Binataceae bacterium (SeqCode). Next base: position 7,044 of record DATGHL010000056.1, on the reverse strand, counting down.
CGCCGCCGCTCACCGCGAGCCGCAGCCGCCCGCCGAGGGCGGTATGCGCCTGGCGGAAAATCACGCTGCCGAGGTTGACGTGATAGCCCGTATCGAGTGCGCGGTTAAATTCCCGCAGACGCGTGAAGGCGGCGGCAAAGAACGGACCGTGCGCGTCGACCTCGTCAACGATTCGACGATGGACAGCCTCCCACAGCGCAGGCACCGCGATCAGCGCCGTCGGTCGTACGTCGGCGAGGGTTCGTGAGAGGCTCGCCGCATCCACTCCCAGCGGATAGACAATCCGCGCGCCACTCGCGAGCGGCAGGAGCATCCCACAGGTGAACTCGAAAGTATGATGAAGCGGCAGCAACGACAGCACGGTATCGCTGCCGTCGAGCGCGAACACCCGCCCGAGCATCATGACCTCGGCGGTGAAGTTGCCATGCGAGAGCATCACGCCCTTGGGCGCGCCGGTAGTACCGGAGGTAAAGACGATCGAGGCAAGCGTCTTGCGTTCAAGCTTGAGCGGCGCTTCGGCCTTGCCCTTGAGCATAAAGGGACGCCGCAGTTCGTCCAACGCGATCCCTTCGATTCCAGGCGTCACCACACTCACGCTACTACCGAGTCGTTTGGCGCACGCCGTCGAAAGCAGCGCCGCGCTTGGTTCGGCAATCCGCGCGATCGGCTCGAGTTCCTCAGCCGAGATCAGATGATCGAGCGGCACGGCGACCGCACCCGCATAGAGGATCGCGAAATAAGCGATTACCCAGTCCGGCGAGTTCTCGCTAATCAGCAGAACGCGATCGCCCGGCTTTATCCCACGCGTGCGCAGCAGCAAACTCGCGCGAAATGCCGCGTCGCGCAGTTCACGGTAGGTGAACAGGCTTTGCTGCGTCGATCCAACTCGCGCTTCGAGCGCAGGACGGGCGCCGTAGCGTTCGGCGGCGCGATCGAGCATTTCGACCAGGGTTTTGTGTCGCAGCAGCGAACGCGGACGGCTGCGCGTATGCAGATCGAGTTGTGGGAAAATGTGCTGCCGCAGGCCCGGCAGATGAATTTCGATCCAGTAATTCTTCCAGTCAATCAGGTCGGGCCGATAGGGATGACGCTCGGCATCGGCCGGCGTCAGGTTTTTATAAAGCTCGCGAATGTTGCGGCCATGAAAGACATAGACGAGGTCCTGAATGTAGGGACGGTAAACGTCAACCAGCGAGCGCGCGAGCTCGGCATTATCCGCGACGCTGTCGATCCGTCGCTCGAAGCCGCGCGCCGCCGACGATTCCGGACCCAGCAGAGTCTTGGCCAGCGCGGCCGTATGCTTGAGCACCGCCGGCAGCGTTTTGCTCGCAAGCTCGTAGGTGTTTTGCGAGACCACCACGGCTTCGAGATGCGCGGCCAGCTTGCCCATCGGACCGCCGCCCCGCCGGCGATGATCGAGGCGATTGCCGAGCGCGGTCAGTTCGACCAGCCGCCGCATCGGCAGCGGATTAACGTCCGACGTGCAGAGCTGATAAATCGGCTGATGCCGCCGCGCAATCAGCGCCGCCAGAATCGGGACCATCGCGTGTGCGGCGAGATCGACCGGCAGCACGTCGAGCACCAGCTTGGCTTCCGCCGGATAGAAGCGGTAGCCGCGGCCGGCCATGTACGTGAGCGGCGCGCTGGTATTAACGCCCTGATTCCAGCCAGGAATCGGATCGCGCAAGGCGCCCTCGATTACCGAGGGGCGCGCGACCGTAACTGCGATTTCGTCGCTGGCGGCGAGCACGAGTTGCTCGCCGATACTCTTCGTGTAGCTGTAAGTATTCGGCCAGCCCCAGCCGAGCGCGCGCTCGCGCCCGACCTGCTTGAGCCGCTCCTCAACCCACTGCTTGCGCCGCGATTCGTTGGCGCGCAGATGGGTGTCGTCGTCCGCAGGTTCGGCGCCGTCGCGGGAGGTTGCTGCAAATTCGGCTTGATGAGCATGATCGCGCGACTCCGACTCGATCCGCTCGCACGCGGCCAGCGCGTCGCGGACTTCGCGCTTGAGATTGAAATCGCGCCCGTTGCGCGGGGCCCAATCCGTCGGAACATCGTCTTCGTAGCGATGGCCGTCGGCGGCGCCGGCCGCGTAGCAGGTCGAGACGTGCAGCAGAGCAGCCGACCGCTGACGGCAGAAATCGATTACGTGATTGACGCCCGTCACGTTGATCGCGAGGGCTTTTTCGAGCGAGGCTTCGAAATTCACCAGTCCCGCGCAATGCACCACGGCGTCCAGCCGCGTATCGCCCAACAGCTCGGCGCCGTCAGTGATCAGGCCGGGCTCGGTGATGTCGCCGGCGACGACCACGACGCGCTGTTCGACAAAGCGATCAAACCGCGCCCCGAGATATTCGCGCAGCGGCCCGAGCGCGGGCGATTCAAGAATCTCCCGCTGGAAACGCAGCCGGCTGGATTTGCGATCGCCGCGAATCAACAGAAAGATGCGCTCGATCTCCGGATGGTGGCGTAGCAGAATCGCCAGCAGGACCTTGCCGAGAAAGCCGGTGCCGCCGGTAATGAAAATGCGCCGCTTGCGCAGGATGGTTTCGAGCGGAGGTATCGGGCCCCCAAGCACAGGACTGATCCCGTTCGGCGGCCTGATCCCGTTTGCCGGCTTGCTTCCGCTCGCCGGCACGTTGCCGTTGCGTATGCCGTGGCTATTCGACATCGGCCATCACCAAGGGGGGTAGGTGCAGATACGTGATGGAGGCGGAGCGCCCGTGATCTGCGGTCGCCATCGCGATCGCTTCGTCGAGCGTGTCAGCCGCCTCCCAACCGAGGCGCGCCGCCACTTCCGGCTCCTCGCAGCCGGCCGCAATTACGCGTCCGCAATGCTGGCGCGCGGGCTCGCCCCAATACCACATGTAGAACGGGTGAACGCCGTGATAGGCGTTGCCGTAGCGATACATATGCGTGTACGTCGGATTGTGCGCGAACTCCTGCTCGAACTGCTGCTCGAGCTCGACCGCATCGGCGGTTTCGCTGAGGCAGCGATGGAAAAATTCGATGTAGCTCGGATGATGCTCCGGATGAAACTCGTCGCGCAGCGGATGACAAATGATCATCGTGCCGCCTGGCTTCACCAGCGGTTTGTTGCGGAACATGTTGAACAGATAACCGAGCCCGGTGCACTGCACGAGCACCGGGTTCATGATCGAATTTACGTTGTAGGGGCAGATGTACGGGACACCGACGATCAGGACGTCGGACTGGCCCTTGACCGGCACCGCGTATTGCTGAAAAACCCGCGCGAGCGCCTGCTGATGCACCGCTTCGGTCTCGCCCGCCCACACCCCCGTCATGCCGTAAGGCGCGGCGTACTGATGGAGCATCTGGCGGCGCAGATCGTTGGACATCGCGCCGAGCGTCCAGCGAAAACCCTTGAGCCGCATCCGGTCCCAGTCGGTAAAGCGGTCTTCGTTCTTCTGCAGAAAATCGAGCATCCCGCCATACATCTGCGTGTTGACTGCGGTCTCGATCGAAAAGACGTTGAGTTGATCGTTGATCAGCTTGCCCATCCGATTGGCCGAGCTGTGCAAGGCTGAACGCGTCGGATCCATGTAAGAGTGGCAATCGCGCAGGGTTGCCGGGTTGTGATGGTGGCGCAGGCTCTGATACGGCGCGAGTCCGACCGCGACCGATTTGTGCCCGCCGTCCATCGGCACGAGGTTGAGGTTCAGGTAGATCACGAGGTTGGACTCAGCCGCGCGACGCGACAGCCAGACCTCTTCGCCGTGATCGGTCTTGCCCATTTTGATGATCTCGGCGCGGTTCTCGGCGTCGAAATTATAGAGCCGCTCGGGCCAGAACTGCCTGAAAGCGCGCTCGCCGACCATCCGGCGGATTTCGCCTTCGGTCATTCGCCGATGGAGTGACGTCGCAATAATCAGATGAACGTCATCGACGCCGTAATCGGCGAGCGTCTGCAGCACCGCGTTGAGCAGGCGCTCACGGATGTCCGGCCGCCGCATCGGCGGCAGCGGCAGACTGATGTCATCGATCGCGATCGTTACGCGCATGTTCGGATTGAGCTGCGCGAACAGCGGGTCGGCATTCAACGGCCGCAGCAGCGCATAGCGGATCGCGGCGTCGGGGTCGGGCAGGGCGTCAAGCGGCGGCGGCGGATAGATCACGCGGGTTCCCGCAGGCAGCTTCTCGTACATGAAATCGTCGCCATAGGAGATCAGGCGCGGCGCCGAGCGCCGGTTCAGCGTGACTACCAGGTCGCGCCGCGCGCCGACTTCGTGCTGCAAATCTGCGGGCTTGAGTTCTTTGAGCTTGGCTTCAGGCCGCGCCATCAAGTCTTCTCCAAATCCAGTTTTCAGTGCGCGCGCGCAGTTCCTGAACAAGCGTCGCGCGCTCGCTCTTGTGGCCGAAACGGACCACCGGCCATTGGCGGCTGTGCGCGGTCGCGGCCAGCCGATGATCCGGATTGACGGCCACCGGATGACCCATGGCGGCCAGGAACGGCAGGTCGTAGTACGAGTCGGCGTAGCCCCAGCAGTTGGCGAGGTCGAGCTGATTCGCGGCGGCGTATTGCACGGACCAGGCCGCTTTTTCGTCTCCGGCCATGACCGGCGCACGCAGGCGGCCGGTGGCGAGGCCGCGATTGTAGGCGAGGCGGTTGGCGGCGATGTGAGGGATGTCAAGCCGGCGGGCCAGCGGTGCGGCGACGAAGTCCGGCGAGCCGGTCACGAGCACCGGCGCAATGCCCTCCGCGCGGTTCGCCTCGATCATCGCGCGGGCCTCGGGATAGAGGTTCTTCATCAGGATGTTCGCGCAATACTCGTCACCGAGTTCCTCAAGGCGGTCCCGCGAGACGCCCTTGAAGAGCTCGAACAGCACCACATTGAGGAGATGGCGATCGCGCTTTTCGGCAAAATAAAGGGCAGGAACGCGGCCCGCGAAATTTAGCAGATAGCCCGCCCGCCCCGTCCACTCACCCAGGTTAGCGAAAAAGTAGAGCGTCAGGTGCATGAGGTTGAGGCTGGCGAGCGTGCCGTCGAGGTCGTAGAAGGCGACCCGCTTGGCCGCCGCGCGCCCGTTTTTTGCCCGAATCGATCGTTGTACTGACATGTCAGTCTAGTCCGCGCCCGAAAGAAGCCTCGTCGGCGGCGAAGCCAAGCAGTTCGGGACGCCCGACGCCGCGGATGCCGAAGTCGAGAATCTCTTCTGCCAGCGGCCCGATATCGCGCCGCCGCGCACGCGACGCCTGCGCCACGACCTCTTTGATTCCGCCCAGGATGCAAAAGGCGGCGACCCGCGTATCGCATCGCCGCACCAGGTTCATCTCGATTCCAAGGTCGAGCGAGCGCTGAATCTGGTCGATGACGCGTTCGTAGAAATCGATAATCCGCAGATCGAGATCGCGGTCAAAGCCCATCGCGTGATTGAGCAGAATATCGGTCAGCTCGCGTTCGGCGAGCACCAGCCCGAGGACTCGCCGGAGATTGGCGCGGAGCTGTTCGATCGGATCGGGCTCACCCGGTCCCAAACGCAAACGCTGGATCCGCAGGCGCAACTCGCCGAGGACCTGCCCGAGCAGCTCCTCGAAAAGGTCGCGCTTGTTGTCGAAATAGAGATAGAAGGTGCCGCGAGCGATGCGCGCGCGGGCGATAATCTCCGAGATATTGGTGCGATGATAGCCCTTGCGGGCAAATATCCGCTTGGCGTGACGCAGCACCTGCTCTCGCCGAGCCTGTTTTTCCATCTGGATGCGTACCTGCCTCAGAGAATAATTTTTACCTAGGAAGCCTGTCAAACCGCTCGCGCCGCGCAGCGAGCATTTATGCACAACCGCCTCACGACTCAGCGGTTTCCGACAGCCGCGTCACGCCGCTCACTTGGGCGTCGGCGTCGAAGTCGGCAGTTGCGGACAGGGTGTCGCAGTCGAGCAATCGACCGGCGTGGAGCTCGCGCATGTGGGATCGCTCTGGGGGCACTGCACCCATAGCCCGATGGTCAAACTGCTAACTGAGCCGATCGACGCATTAACGCAGTAGCAGCCTTGCTGCAGACCGATGAAGAGGCCATCCGGCTGTAACTCAACTCCCGGCGGAAAGCCCCACACGACCTGGGTGTCATTCGTGAAATCGTGGAACAGTTTCTTGCCCTTACCGAGGGAATTTTGACTGACCGCGCCCTGCAGATTAAATTGGAAGCCATTAACCGGAACCGCCGTAGGCGAGACAAAGACTGTTGGCACTGGACTACACATCGGAGTGGGCGTCTTTTTCGGCCTCTTGGTGTTGGTTGGAACGGGCGTCGGCGTGATCGTCGGGCCTATCCCGGGACAGATCGCCAGGCTAAACAGGGCAAACGGCAGACCCTGGCTGGTCGTGGTGGTTGTACTACCGCCGCCGCAGCTCAATAGAAGCGCCGCCGCGAGAAAAGCGAGCACAGGCGCCAACACAATCGATCGTCGTAGCCAGATCATCAAGCCTTGAACCTTGACGACGCCATTCGGTCAAGTCAAGCGTTTGGGCGGCGAAAGGCGCGAGTGTCCCGAAAGTGGTCTCGACCAAAAAAGGAATTATTACAGACTTGACACCACGACCATAATAGCTGCCAAAGTGAAGAATTTCACCCTAAGCAACCGTCACATTATTTAGGAGTGTGCATTGTGTCTTTCTTGATGCGTTTGGTCGCTTTTTTCCGCTTCGCTGGATTGATCGGTGGTGTGCGGACTAGTCGCGTTAGCGCTTGCTCGAACGTAAGCGGGTGGAGTGAGATGGGCTTATCTTCTTCTTTGCGCATAGGTCATTACTCGTGTGACTTTAGATCGTTGGTGGCGTCGGCAGCAGCCCAAAAGGGACCGTTTCCGGGGCGATCTGCGAATTGTCGGGGAAGCTTACAAACGCATTTTTCGGATAAGGTCGAAGAACAGCTAGGCCCGTCAAGTGGTAGTGTCGGGAAGTTGGTGGAAAAGTGAAAAGGCGTCAAGATCCGGCGAGTTGAGCCACAACTCACACCCGCTAGGCGGCGGGTGCCGGAGGATGACGCCATGGAAAGCGATAGCAGGGATGGAGGAGCAGGGAAAGC
>DATGHL010000055.1 GCA_035308025.1 Candidatus Binataceae bacterium | reverse complement strand
GCGCCGCCTCGTCGGCTGGCACGACCTGACCACAATCAGCGAACAACCGGAGGCAGCGTAATAGCAAGTTGATACTTCAACCGCTCAACTCGTCGCCTGGCCGATGCTTACTGCTTTTCCACCACTTGACCGACACTACCTGTGTTCGTTTTCGGAAATCGATGACTCTGTTCTCATGTGGAGCCATTACGCTGACTATCATCGAGGGTTCTGCCTGGAATATCCTATTACTGATCTTCTTTCGGGAGATATTCGGCGTCGAATGTTGTTCCCGATTGTCTATTCAGACCAATTGTTCGACTGCAATTCAATATTTCAAGAAATGCTCGCGGGGCGAGTTCCAGGTAATTTCTACCCCATAGCAGCTTGTTTGCAAAAGGCTAGAGGATGGGGTTACGAGAGAGAATGGCGCTTGGTGTTTCCATTTGGGCTCTTTCCTGCTTCGACGGCATACCCGATGCCAACGCCAAGCGCAGTCTATCTAGGTGCTAGAAGTTCGGAAGCTAATCGTAGGCTCGTTAGAGAAGTAACGGAACCACGACATATTCCCCTGTTTGAGATGAAACTTTCGCGCGATCGGTTCTCTTTGGAGCGTCGCTATCTGCGGCCGATCACAGATTCCCAATCACCGCGCGCGTGAACTCGATCGTCGTCCCCCTCCCGCCCTGATCCGGGGTCAGCACTTTGCCCTCTGCATAGACTTTGCGGATTGCGTTCTCGAAGCGTTTCGATTCATCGCCGAAGCCCAGGTAATCGAGCATCATCGCCGCAGAGAGCATCGTCGCGGTGGGATTGATGATGCCCATACCCAGGATATCGGGCGCGGTCCCGTGCACCGACTCGAAGTAGGCGTAGTCGTCGCCGTAACAGCCCGAAGGCGCGACGCCGAGACCGCCGATCGTGCCCGCCGCCGCGTCCGAGAGGATGTCGCCGTAGAGATTCGGCATCACCACGACGTCGAGGTCGTGCGCGCTCTGCACGAGCCGCCGCGCAAAATCATCGACGATGAACTCTTCGTATGTGATTTCCGGATAGCCCGCGGCGACTTCCTCGACGATTTTGCGGAACAGCCCGTCGCTCTCGCGCAGCATGTTGTATTTCGACGTGCAGGTGAGCTTTCCCGGATAGCCCGCGGCCTTGCGGCGCATCGCGAGCTTCGCGGCGAAGTGCGCGACCTGCCGGGTTTTGCGCTCCGTGATCACCTTGATCGCGTAGATGCCCCGTTCGGAAGTATCCAGCTCGCGGCGCAGGATGCGGCTGCGCAGATGGAGCGGCGCGAGCGCTTCGAGCGGCCCTTCGAGACCCAGATAGAGGTCTTCGAGATTCTCGCGCACGATCACGAAATCGATCCCATCCGGCTTCGCCAGCGGACTGCGAAACCCTTTCCAATAGCGGCACGGCCGCACGTTGGCGTAGGTCTGCCGCCCCCAGCGCAGATGCAGAATCGCGTTGGTTTTGCCGCTGGTCGAGCCGAACAGCGTCGAGTCCGACGCGTCGATCGCGGCGCGCGCGGCTTTGTCGGTCTCACCACGGATCCACTCCTCACCCGGCGGAAACTCGACAAAATCGATCGCGACGCCGAGCGCGCGCATCACCGCCATGGCGGCGGCGACGGTCTCCGGCGCGGTATCGTCCCCCGGCAGCACTACGACTTTCTTTTTTCCGCTCTCTGTCACGAGGAAAAGATACCGGATTGAAGGGCCACGCAACTTCGGCCCGGCCCTTCAATGGGTTGATGCTCACCCGCCGTAGTTAACCCCGCACTCTTTGAGCGTGAGCGGATCGCTCTCTTTGTTGAGATGCGCTTCGGTCACCTGCCCGATCACGATACTGTGGTCGCCCTTTTCGATGAAGCTGACGACGTCGCATTCGACCGCGGCCGGCGCGTCCGTGATAATCGGGCAGCCGTTGGCGCCGTCCTTGTAAGCGTAGGTGCCGAATTTGCCGTCCTTCGGATCGACGTGCTTGAAGAAGGCAAACGCCAAATCCTTCTGCCCCGCGCCGAGCATCGAGAGCGTGAACTTCTTCGATTGCTTGACCAGCTCATGCGCGGTGGAATCGGTCTTCACGCCGATCACCACGAGCGGCGGCGCGAAGCTCGCCTGCGTGGTCCAGTTGATCGTCGCGACGGTGGATTTATCACCGTGACGGGCGCCGAGAATCTGCAGCCCATAGGGGATCATCCGCAGCCCTTTTTTCTTGGCATTTTCGTCCATTGCTTTTGTTCAAACCTCCAGCCCTTGATCAATTTCGATGTGTGCGCCCGCTCCAGCCCCTTGCGAAACTACTACGGCGGCTCGTCGTGGCGCTTCGCGCGATGCTATAATCGCCTTGCCAGAGTGCCTCAAGCGCAACCAGCAAGTCCAGTCGCCAACCGAATCAAGATGTCGCCCAAAGCTTCACCAAAAATTCGCAGCCTAAATCACGTCGGCCGCTATGCGCTCGGCGTCAACTGGGCGGACGGCCACGACAGCATCTTCCCGCTCGAAAGTCTGCGCCGCTATTGTCCGTGCAACGCCTGCGGCGGCCGCCTCGACGGCGAGATTCCCGCAGCGAGTCAGCGCCTGACCCAGTTCGCCCGCCTCGGCGACGCCGCGGTCTATGCCGAGTGGGTTGACGGTCACGAGACCCTCTACACCACGCTCCAGTTGCGCGATCTCTGCCGATGCGCCCGCTGCGTCGCCGAACCCGAGCGTCCGATCACCGGCTAGCCGCAGCGCATCAACCGATCGCGCCCTCCGATCGCAGGCTCGCGATCTCCGCGGCGGAGTAGCCCGCGTCGTTCAGCACTTCCTCCGTATGCTCACCCAGCCGCGGCGGCATCAGCCGCCGGCTCGACCGTTCGCCGTCGATCGTCAGCGGAATGTCGACGAACTTCATCTCAGGGATGCGGAAGCCTGCCTCGACCGGCGGCAGCATCCCGAGCGTGTTGACCTGCTCGTCCGCAAAGACCTTGTCGAGCGTGTTGATTACGCTCGCAGGCACGCCCGCCGTGCGCAGCAGCCCCATCAACTGCTCCGCGCTGAAGCGCTGCGTCTCCTGTTCGAGGATGTCGTGCAGTTCGATGCGGCGCGGGACGCGATCGGCATTGGTGAGGAAGCGCGCATCGGCAGCGAGCGCCGGGCAATCCAGCACCTCGCATAGCCGCGCAAATAGACGATCATTCCCCGCCGCGATCTGAATCCAGCCGTCGGCGGTCTGGAAGGCCTCGTAGGGCGCCGCCGCAGGCGACGCCGATCCGGCAGGACCCGGCACGATGCCCGTCGCCTGATAGCCGGCCATCAGCAGGGTCGTCCACGCGACGCCGGTCTCGAGCAGGCTGGTCGCCACCTTCGCGCCCTTGCCAGTCTTCGCGCGATCGAGCAGCGCCGCGAGAATTCCGGTAAACAGCCATAAGCCCGCGCCCATATCGATAATCGGCACGACGACCCGCGCCGGCGGCGCCCCCGGATGACCGTTCATGCTGATAATTCCCGAGTAGGCCTGCCCCAGCGGATCGTAACCCGGCAGGCTGCGCAGCGGCCCCTGCTCGCCGAAGCCGCTGATCGAAGCGTAGATCAGTCGCGGATTTTCCGCGCTCAACTCCACGTAGCCGAAGCCGCGCGACTCGGCGCTACCGGGCCTCAGCGCATGGACGAAAATATCGGCGCTCCGGCTGAGACGATGGACGATTTCACGTCCGCGCAGATTATCCAGATCGATACAGATGCTTTTCTTGTTGCGGTTGTAGGCGAGATAGGTCGCGGATTCGCCGCGCCAATCCGGCGCGAAGCCGCGCGCGTCGTCGCCCTTGCCCGGCCGCTCAATCTTGATCACCGAGGCGCCGAAGTCGCCGAGCAGCTCGGTGCAGTACGGCCCGGCGACGTTCTGCGTCAGATCAATGACCGTGAGTCCGTCGAGTGTCAGAGGCATTGTGCTGGTTTCCTTGCCCTCATTATAAAGGAAGCGTCAAACTGATCCCCGCCCAAGCTTTATGTCGTACTGCACGATCGCGCCCGGCCATCCGCTCCACGGGCCCTATCACGAGCGCGAATACGGATTTCCGATCGCGGACGACGATGCGCTCTTCGAGCGCCTCGTGCTGGAGATCAATCAGGCTGGCCTCTCCTGGCTGACGATCCTGGCCAAGCGCGCAAATTTTCGCGCTGCGTACAACCACTTCGCGATCGCGCGTGTGGCCAAATACGGCGAGCGGGACCGCGCGCGACTCCTTGCCGACGCCGGCATCGTCCGTAACCGGCTCAAGGTTGACGCCACGATCGTAAACGCGCGCCGGATCATCGAACTCCAGCAAAGCCACGGCTCTTTCGCGCGATGGCTGGCGGCGCAGCATCCGCTCGCCAAACCCGAGTGGGTCAAGCTGTTCAAAAAGACCTTCAATTTCACCGGCGGCGAAATTACCGGCGAATTTCTTCTCAGCATCGGCTACTTGCCGGGCGCGCATGACGAGAGCTGTCCGGTCTTCGCAAAGATCGCGTGCCTCCAGCCGCCCTGGAAGCGTGCGCGCCACTAGCGAAGCGCTCCGGGCAGGGTGTCCCCTTTCGCCGGCCTCAAACTTCGCTGCGGAATAACTCCCGTACCGACCTCTCGAGCTGTGCGCTGAGCCGAGCGCGGTCGGCGCTGCGCAGCTCCGCAGTCGCGATCGGCTGGCCGAAGGCCAGACGGATCCGCCGCCCCGCCAGCGCGAAGCGCGCCCCGCGCGGCATCATGGCGAGCGTCCCGCTGATCGCCAGTGGCACGCACGGCCGCCCGGTCGCGAGCGCCAGCCACGCGCCGCCGTCGCTGAACTCATGCACCCGATTGTCGCTTGAGCGCCGCCCCTCGGCAAAAACCGCGATACTGTAACCGTCGCGCGTCGCCGCCACCGCGCGACGAATCGCCCGTCCGCCGCTTTGCCGCTCGATCATGATATTGCCCGAACGCGCCAACACGTAACCGAGCAGCGGCACCCGCCTGAGCTCCTGCTTGGCGACGAAGCGCACCTCGCACGGCAGCAGGTGAACAATCGCGATGATGTCGAACAAACTCTGATGGTTCGAGATCAGGATAAATGAGCCAAGGCCGCGCAGATGTTCGAGCCCCTCAACCTCCGCACTGATCGCGCAGGTATGGAAGATCAGCCAGGCCCACAGGCGCATCAGGGGCGAGACGTAATGTCCCCGCTTGAAGCGCGCGACCAGCGCCGCTGCGGCGAGCAGAATCGCCGTATAGACGACCGACAGGATCGTCGCGATCCCGCCCCAGACTCGCGGCACAACTCCGGTGCGCGGTGCGGCCGCGCCGCCAGTCAGCTCGGCGTCATGCTCCATCCCCGATCAATATGGAATGCGCTGGCGTCGAAGTCGAGTCAGCCCGCGCGCCGCTAGTGTCCTGAATTAAAGATTCGCCACATCTGGTTTCGCGGAAATCTAAACATTCGTAACGATTATTTGTTCGCCGAACTTCAGGCTCAGGCCACAAGAGGGAAGCTCCACAGCGTCTTCGCTGCGATAGCGGGTCTGTCGGAGAAGAAGCGGCCCCGAGTCCCCTGCGCACTTCATTTAACCGTCCCTGCTCAACCACCTCAACAGCGCTTCCCTGGCGGCGTTGGAACGATCCGCGCCCCGTGATTAAGTGTTTGCTCAACCGCTGATGGCGCTCGAATACGAAATCCGCGATGGCGCGCTGCTCTGGATCAAAAATCCAGTGACGGGCGTGATTTCTTACGTGGTTGACGTGCGCGGCAAAAGCTTCGCGTTCACACTTGGCGGGCGCGAGGAGCTGAATCCCGATCCGCCCAAGCCCGATCCAAAAGCTCTGCGCAACGCGATGACCGCCTGCCCTTTTTGTCCAGGTAACGAGGCGCACGCGCCGGCCGAGCTGATGCGTCTGACGCCCGCCGAGTTCGCGAGCTGGAATGGAGCGGCGGTCCTCGCGGACGCGAGCTGGGTGGTCCGCGTCTTCAACAATCTCTTTCCGCGGATCCCTGAAAATCTGACTGGCGGTCGCAACGAGTCATACATCGTGGTCGAGGATCCGCGCCATTTCGTCGAGAATCCGCGTTCGATTAGCGACCTGATGTTCACCGGCGTGCTCGGCGAGGAGCACTTCTTACATCTTCTGCAGACGGACGTTCGCCTGATGGGCCGGGTCTTTGAAAACCCGGCGATTCATTCGGTCATAATCCGCAAGAACCAGGGACGCGAGTCGGGCGCCTCGCAGCCTCATCCGCATCAGCAGATCATCGGATCGCCGCAGCCGCTACCGGTGCTGGAGGCCGAAGCCCGCGCCGAAGCGCAGTATCCCGAGCTTTGGTCAGATCTGATCGATTTGGTCGAGCGTATCGGCCTGCTGATCGGGCGTCGCGACGGCGTGGTCAGCTATGCGAGTCCGGTCGGCGCCTTCCCGCGCAGCTACGACGTTATAATGCCGGACTTTCGCGGGATGCTGACCGAGCTGTCGCCTCAAGACCTGGCAAGCTTCGCCGGCGCGATTTACCAGATTATGCATGTCCTTGGGCCGCTGCCGCTGGACTACGAAATTCATCAGGGCGCCGGGCTCCCGCTGCACGCTCACATCAACGGGCGTTTGTATCCGTATTCGAATGTCGCCGGAACGCTGAACTTGCCGAGTCAGCTCGTCCAGAACGTCGCGGCGCTGCGCAAAGCTCTCGCCCGCAACTAAGCGAGGCGGCAATCAGGCGAGCGAGGGTTTGGGATGGAGCGGGCCGGCGACCGGAACGTCTTCTTCTACGGCGCGTGGTTTGTCACGCGGCTGAGTCGGCGGATTTATCGATGGACTCACCGCGGGCGCCGGCTGCGGTATGAACGGACGGCCCTCCTGATGAGCTTTGACCATTTCGGCAACTTCCGCGCCGTCCACAACTTCTTTGTCGATCAAGCGCTCGGCGAGAGCGTGGAGCAGTATTACGTTTTCGCTGAGGAGTTTTTTCGCCGTGTCGTAGGCCTGGCTCAGCAAGCGCCGCACCTCGCGATCGATTTCGACGGCGGTTTGCTCCGAGTAGTCCTTGCTGTGACCGAGATCGCGGCCGAGAAAGACCTGTTCCTCCTGGCGGCCGAAGGTCATCGGACCGAGTTCGTCGCTCATGCCCCATTGACAGACCATCTTGCGCGCCAGTTCCGTCGCGCGCTCGATATCGTTGCCGGCTCCCGTCCACATCTCGTTGAAGACGAGCTGCTCCGCGACCCGCCCGCCAAAGAGCACAGCCAAGGTGGTCATCAGATATTGCCGCGATTCGGTATAACGATCGTCCACAGGTAGCTGCTGCGTGACGCCCAGGGCCATCCCGCGCGGAATGATCGTGACCTTGTGCAGGGGATCCGCGCCCAACTGCATGGTGGCGACCAGCGCGTGCCCGGATTCGTGATAGGCGACCTTGCGCCGCTCCTCCTGCGACATTACCATCGAGCGCCGTTCGGCGCCCATCATGACTTTGTCTTTGGCGAGCTCGAAGTCGATCATGCCGACTCGTTCCTTCGAATTCCGCGCCGCCAGCAGGGCTGCCTCATTCACCAGATTCTCGAGGTCGGCGCCCGCGAAACCTGAGGTCGAACGGGCGATCTTGATCACGTCGACGTCGTCGGCAAGCGGCACTTTGCGCACGTGGACTTTGAGGATTCCCTCGCGCCCCTTGACGTCGGGACGCGGCACGACTACGCGGCGGTCGAAACGGCCAGGCCGCAGCAGCGCGGGATCAAGGACGTCGGGACGATTCGTCGCTGCCACAAGTATGACGCCCTCGTTGGCCTCGAAGCCGTCCATCTCGACCAGCAACTGGTTAAGCGTCTGCTCGCGCTCGTCGTGACCACCGCCCAGGCCAGCCCCGCGATGGCGTCCGACGGCGTCGATCTCGTCGATAAAAATGATGCAGGGGGCATGTTTCTTGCCCTGCACGAAAAGATCGCGGACGCGTGACGCGCCAACCCCGACGAACATCTCGACGAAATCCGAGCCCGAAATCGAGAAGAAGGGCACGCCGGCCTCACCTGCGATCGCGCGGGCCAGCAAAGTTTTGCCGGTACCCGGTGGTCCGACCAGCAGGACGCCTTTAGGAATCCTTCCGCCGAGACGGGTGAAGCGTTTCGGATCTTTCAGAAACTGAATGATCTCTTCGAGCTCGTCCTTGGCCTCGTCGATTCCGGCGACATCGGCAAAGGTGACTTTGTGGGTGTTTTCGGTCAGCAGCTTGGCGCGGCTTTTCCCGAAAGACATCGCTTTGCCGCCACCAATCTGCATCTGCCGCATGAAGAAGATCCAGACGCCGACCAGCAGCAGCATCGGGAACCATTGCACCAGCAACACCATCCACCACGGATCGCCGTCGGCCGGCTTGGCCGCAATCTTGACCCCCTTGTCGCGCAGGGTCTTGACGAGGTCCGGATCGCTCGGCGCATAGGTACTGAAATGCTGACCGTCGGAGGTTTCGCCCTTAATCTGATTGCCCTGAATCGTAACCTCGGTGACGTTGCGATTATCGACGTCGTTGAGGAAGTCGGAGAAGATTATTTCAGGCGAATGCTGCTGAGTGCTGCTGAAGAATTTGAACAGCAGCGCCGCCATCAGCACGACTACCAGCCACAGCGCGATGTTGCGTGAAACCTGATTCATTACCATCAAAAGGCTAGCATGTAGCTGGATTTTTAAGCAACGACGTGATTTCGCGTCGCCTCGTCGAAAGTGCGCGCAGATGCAGGACTTTTCTACCTGCCGGGATTTCCTGATGGGCGAACGTGATGAGCGCGCTGCGGCTGCGCACGATTCCCGGAATCCACACGATGGTTTCGCCGCTCGTGACCAGCGGCCAGACTGCGCGCAGGTCGCGCGGAAGCTTACGATCAACGAACAGCTCCTGAACTTTGCGGCTACCTGTCATCCCGTGCGGTGAAATCCGATCGCCAGCGCGAAAGCTCCGCACCCAAAGCGGTCCGCGAAGTTGAGCGGTATCGAAGAGCGCTTCCATGGGATCAGCCGGTAGCGGAACCGGCCCATCCGTCCCGAGGTCGAGCAGACGGGCCTCGAAGATGAAGCCGCTCGCTCCGACTTCGGTCCGGCCGCAACAGGCGAGTTGGATCGGCTCTGTCAGTCCGCGCAGCGGGGCCGGCGGAGCTGTCCGTTCGAGTTCGGCGAAGTCGTATTGGCGCCGGAGACGCCATCCGCCGGGGAGCACCACGCGGCCGCTGGGGTTCGCACCGCTGCACAGCCCACGCATCATCTCGATATGGTCGCGGGAGATGTGCCGCAAGCCACTCAGCCGTTCGCGCAGAAATTCTCTCAGCGTTGCGTCGGCGAGTGCGAAATCGAGGTCGCCGAAACCAAGGACGGTCAGCCCTTCGCCAGCGCGGCGCGAAGCGAGTTCAGTGCGCGCCGCGTCAGTGATAAAGCCATCGAGCGCGCGCATTTCCGCGGCCAGTTCGGTCAAGCGTTCAGCAAGGCCTGGGGCGAAATCCCGCTCGAGCATCGGGAGCAGCGTGTGACGGATTCGATTGCGCAAAATCAGTCGCGAAGCGTTACTCGAGTCGGTCGTCCAGGCCGCACCGATTTGATCGAGGTACGCCACGAGCGCCGCGCGCTTGACCGTCAACAGAGGCCGCCAGAGACGCCCCGGACCAGCCTCCTTCATCGCGCTGAGTCCGGCGACGCCTGCGCCACGCAGCAAACGCATCAGCACGGTCTCGGCCTGATCATCCGCCTGATGGGCCAGCGCGATAAGACTGGCGTCAAGCCGATCAGCGACTCGCTTAAGGAAGGCGTGGCGGAGTTCGCGCGCCCGTTCTTCGAGATTCGCGCCTGCCGTGAGGCGCGTTTGCCCGACGACCAGTTCGACTTCAAGCCGGTCGCAGAGCTGACGGACGAATTGCTCGTCGCGAGCGCTTTCGCTCCCGCGCAGGTGGTGGTTGAAATGCGCCGCAGCGAGGCGGAAACGCCCTCGAGGCTGCAGCGCCTTGAGTGCGTGGAGCATCGCGACGGAATCGGGACCACCCGAGACTGCCGCGAGGATCAGACGGTCAGGCGCCAGCTTGGCGCGCTCGAGTGCGCGTGCGAGCGGCTGGATCACAGCCGCGCAGGCTCGACTACGCGATGACGGGTAGAGGCCGCGAGCGAGGAGCGAGGCGTGGCCGGGCCGCCGAGGCAAATTACCCTCCGAGCAGCTCGCTGCGCGGATCGGGCACGCCGCGCGCGCGCCGCTGTTCAGCAAGCTGACGCATCAGATCGCGTTCGCCGTCGGTAAGATCGGTGGGCGCGAGCACGCGCAGTTCGTAGAGCAGATCACCGGCCGGGTCCTTGGCGCGGGCAGGCAAGCCCTTGCCCCGCAGCCGCATCACGCGGCCGCTCTGGCTGCCCGCCGGAATCTTGAGCGAGATTCTGCCGGTCGGAGCCGGGGCAGTGACCTCCGCGCCCAGCGCCGCCTCATAATCCCAGACCGGCAGGAGGCAGCGGACGTCGCGGCCGTGGAGCGTGAAGCTCGGCCCCGGATCGACGTGGATCGTGATGAAAAGATCGCCATTGAGCTCGGCGCGCGCCCCCTTTCCGCCCTGACCCTTGAGACGCATCCGGCCGCCGTCGGCCATGCCGGCCGGGATGGTGATTTCGAGCGTGCGGCGCTCTTGAATTACGCCGGCGCCGCCGCATTTTTCGCAGGGTTCAGCCGGGCGCATGATACGGGTGTTGCCGCGCCGCTCCTGCCGGACGCGCATACCCGTGCCGCCGCAGGCGTCGCACTCGACGGTGGCGGCGATTTCGAGCCGCCGTTTTCCGCCCTCGAGGGCGTCGCGCAGCGGGATCGTGGCCTCGGCCGCGAGATCCGCGGCTTTGCCCGAGCGCCGCGCCGGACGACCGTCAGCGCCTTCGAAGGTGAACTCCTGACCGCCGCCGCGCGCGTCGAAGTTGCCGCCCAGACCGCCAAAGAAGCGCTCGAAAAAGTCGCTGAAGCCGCCAGCCTCGCCCGCCTGGAAGGTCGGCCCGCCGCCGCTGCCGCCGGCCCGCGCATAGCGGCGGAAGACCTCGTCCTGCGGCGCCCCACGCTCCCAATCCGCCCCTAATTCGTCGTATTTCTTGCGCTTATCAGGATCGCTGAGGACCTGGTAAGCCTCGTTAATTTCCTTGAAGCGCCGTTCGGCTTCCTTGTTGTTCGGGTTGACGTCCGGATGATGCTTGCGGGCGAGTTTGCGGAAGGCGCCTTTGATCTGGGCCGCGGTCGCGCTGCGCTCGACGCCGAGAGTTTTGTAGTAATCGCGAAATTCCATCCGGCTTCCTTCTAAAGATGCGCACTCGGCGGGGCTGCTGCAACTCGCGTCGGCTTAGTGAGGCGGCGCCGAAGCGCGCTGCGCCAACTCATTTTCCAACGCCGCCAGTTTGGTCTCCATCGCACGCAGCGCCTCTTCGAGCCGCGACTGCCGCGTGCGGATGAACCCGACGTAGAGAAAAATCGTCACGAAGATGACGCTGTAGGCGGCGAGCAGATAATTAAAGTGTTTCATGAAGTTTCTACGGATTCAGGTCCTGCACCGCGGCCGAGGCCATCGCAAGCGCCTGCCCGAGGCGACCCAGCCGCGCGCTCGCCCGCACCGTCGCGACGCGCAGCATCAGCAGCCAAATGAACAGCGCCGTAAAGGCAGCGACGGCGACCAGCAGTGTGATGACCATACGCGGATCTTCGAGTCCATGGCCGCCGCTCCGCGTCACCAGCACGGCCGGATGGATCGTGCGCCACATCCGCACCGAGACGATTATCACCGGAACGTCGACGGTGGCGACGATCCCGAGCACGGCGGCGAAGCGCGCGGTTTGCGGCGTATCGTCGCTCATCGCGCGCAGCATCAGGTAACCACCATAGAGCAGCCAGAGAATCAGCGTCGTGGTCAGCCGCGAATCCCACGTCCACCAGACACCCCAGATGGGCCGCGCCCAGATCGAGCCGGTGATCAGTACGAGCGTGCAGAAGATCATGCCGCCTTCAGCCGCGGCGTAGCCAAGCTGATCGAAGATCGCCTGGCCAAGCCAGAGGTAGAAAATTCCGCAGACCGCGACGAGCGCGAAGGCGACGAAAGCTACCCAGGCGCAGGCGACGTGAAAATAGAAGATGCGCTGGACGATGCCCTGGTCGGCCTCGGTCGGGACCCACGCGAAGACCATCCACAGCGCCACGAGCATTAGGGCGAGCGCCGGCGCTCCGGCGCGGAGAGCAGTGCGGTGGGTCATTTCCTTATAAAAGCTCCACATTCTGTTCGGTCATTCCCGCCTCTATTTTATTGGAACGAAGCTCGCAGACTGCTGAATGCGACCGCGCCTCGGAGACTCGGCCGCCCCCTGTGCTCGCTCCGCGCGGAGCGCTCCGCTAGTGCTCGACAATCACGTACTCGAACAGAAGCCAGCCCGCACTCAGGAATAGCACATCGAAGGCGGCGAGCAGCTTGAGCCACGGAGTGCTCACGCTGAACGGGGCGCCGGCGAGCGCCGCCCCGCCGGCTTTGACGCCGGCAATGAGCGCGGGCGCGAAGAGCGGAACCGCAAGGATCGGCAGCAGAAGGTCGCCCGTGCGCACGCGGCCGGAGATTGCCGCGAGCAGCGTCGCCAGCGCGGCGAAGCCCAGCGCGCCGAGGACAAGCGACGGGGCGAGATGGATGACGCGGGCGTCGAGCGCGAGGTTGAAGAAGAGCACGAGGATCGCGACCGCGGCGATTTCCGCGATCGCCATGAAGCTGAAGGCCGCGGCGAGCTTGGCGCAAAAGATCGTCGCGCGATCGGCCGGGCTCATCAGCAGCGCCGCGAGGCAGCCGTTGTCGCGCTCGGCGAGCAGGGTGCGCGCGGCGCCCATCGTCCCGGCGAAGAGCAGGGCGACCCACAGCGCGCCGGCCGCGGTCTCGGCGTCGCGCACCCCGCCGACCGGACTCAGCGCGAAGACCATCGCCACGATGATGAGCAGTGACAGGCCGATCAGCGTGAGGAGACTCTCGCCGGCGCGGAGTTCGAGGCTTAGGTCTTTGCGCAGAATCGCAGCGAAAGCGCCCATGAGCGAATCAGCCTGCGGCAGCAGGGCAGGCGGTCAGGTTGAGCAGCCGGCCGCGGGTCAACTCAGCCACATCAAGCGTGAGGCCGGCTGGCGCGACCGCCTGATGCGCGGTCATCACCACGGCGCACCCACGCGCCATCGCCTCCGCGGTGATCCCGACGGCGAGCGCAGTGCCTGGCGCGTCGAGGGTGGCAAACGGCTCGTCCATCAGCAGGACGTCGGGCGCCGCGAGCATCGCGCGGGCGAGGCTCAGGCGACGTTCCATACCGCGCGAGAAATCGCGCACGCGCTCGGCCGCGGCGCCGGCCAGTCCGACGCGCTCGAGCCAGCCCGCGATCGTCGCGGCGGGCACCTCGATCTTATAAAGCGCGCCGTAGAATTCGAGGTTTTCACGCGCGGTCAGATTCGGATAGAGAAAGCTCTGATGGGTCAGCAGGCCGACGCGCCGGCGCTGAGCGGAATCCAGCGCGCTGCTGTCGACGCCGAAGAGCCGCGCAAAGCCCGCGCTGGGACGCTGCAGGCCCGCAAGAATCGCGATCAGGGTTGATTTGCCCGCGCCGTTGTGGCCGGCGACCAGCAGGCCGCATCCGGCTGCGACCTGTAAATTGACCCCGCGCAGGACGGGAGCGAAGCCGAAGGTTTTGTCGAGCGCGCTGGTCTCGATCGGCAGCAGGGGCATTATGGGGCGCTTGAACCGGCAGGCAGATCTACAGGCCGCTCCAACGTCGCGCCGCAGCGTGGGCAGAATAGATAGTCGGCGGCCGCCGGCGTTGCGCATCGCGGGCAAGGTTTGATGCCGCCGGCCGCGGCGGTGCGCGCAGGCGCGTCAGCTCCGGACAATGCAGGACCATCGAGTGCGGACAGTTCCGATAATCCTGCCACGGTGGACAAGTCTGACAATTCGGACAGGCCGGACATGGCGGCTAGCGCGCGTGTTTCGAGGCGAGTGCGCAGGGCGTGATAGTCGTCGTCGTCGATCTTGCCCATTTCGTGATCGAAGTCGAGTTCGCGGAGCGCTGCGGTAGCGAGTCCGCGCTCGTGCTGCAGGCGCGCGCCGCGCGCTTCCTCGTCGGTCTCGCGGCGGCGCGCGGAAAAGACCTCGGTCAGCGGCGCGGCGACGAAGAGCGCCACCGACGCTACCAACATTAGGGCCGCCATCCAGACCGTAGCGCTAGAGGTCATGCTTGACCTCGCCCTCGAGCTGCTCGCGCAAGGCCGGATCGAAGGCCACGCCATCGGCGGGCGCGGTAGGCGGCGGCGGCCGTGAACGCCAGCGCCCGAAGAGCATGAAAATCAGGCCGCCGCCCGCGAAGATCGCGCCGAAGGGCATCAGCCAGGCGACCAGGTTAAAGCCGCTGGTGGTCGGCGACGAGAGAATCTTCTCGCCGTATTTCGCCCGATAACTCGCCAGGATCTGCCGCCCGCTCAGGCCGCGCGCGATCATCGCTTCGATCTGCGTGCGCACCGGGACTGAGAACTCACATTGCGGATGATTGCAGTTAGCCACGGTCAGCCCGCAGCCGCATTGGCAGGTCAGCCCGTCGGCGATCGCGTCGGCGCTGGGACGGTTATCGGCGCGCAAAACCAGGGCCGGGCCAAATCCGAGAAGCACAATCAGAATGATTAAGCGGTGCATGCGACGGGTCAGCGATGCGCCGGCTCGAAAGTTCCGTCTTCGGCCTGATCACCATGGATCGCGCGCACGATATAGGTCGGACGCCGGCGCACTTCAAGATAGATGCGTCCTATATATTCGCCGATAAGGCCGAAGGCGAGAAAAACCATCCCGAAGAAAAAGAAGGCGATGGCGAAAAGGGTCCACAAGGCGCCCTCCTGCTGCGGACCATAGATCAAGCGATGGGCAATCAGGAAGGTACCCAGCAGGGTGGCGAGCATCGAGATGCCGATACCGGTGAGGCTCAGCGCCTGAATGGGGAAATTGGAAAAGCCGGTAATCAGGTTGACGCTCAGATGGGCCAGCTTGAAAAAGCCGTACTTCGATTCGCCGCCGGCGCGTTCGGCGTGGGCGACCGGAATCTCGGCGACGCGCTTGGCGAACGAGTTGGCGAGCGCGGGCACGAACGCCGCTTTCTCGTCGCAGGCGACCAGGGTATCGACGATGTGTCGCCGGTAGGCGCGCAGCATGCAGCCGTAGTCATGCATCGGGACGCCGACGATCGCCGAAGTGAGGCGATTGTGCAGGCGCGAAGCAAAACGGCGGTAACTCAGGTCCTGACGTTCCTCGCGCCAGCCGCCGACGACATCGTTGCCCGCCGCGATCGCTGCGAGCAGGCGCGGAATCTCCTCGGGCGGATTCTGCAGGTCGGCGTCGAGCGTCACGACGACGTCGCCGCGGCAATTACGGAAACCGGCCAGCAAGGCTGAGTGCTGGCCGAAATTGCGCGCCAACTCGACCACCCGCACGTGCGGGTTACGCTCGGCGAAGCCCCGCAGCATCGCGAGCGAGGCGTCGGTCGAGCCGTCGTCAACGAAAATGACCTCAGAACTGGTCGGCAGATCCGCCAGCACACGCTCGAGGCGGTTCCAGAGTGACGGGAGGTTCGTGGCCTCGTTGAAGACCGGGACCACCACCGAAATCAGCTCTGAGGAATCCGCGTCGGCACTGAAGAGCGGCGCTATTTTGCCCGGGGCGTTCAAATCGACTTGCCGGCGTGACGCGTCGCGACGTCACACTTGTCGCGCACGTCATACTTAATGACATTGTGACAAAGCGGCCCCGCAAGTTAAAGCGGTGGGTGACAGAGCGGACAACGATGGCGGGGCGGTTGATCTCGCGCGGCGCGGCTTGGAGACTCCATCGCAGATGCCGCAGTTTACCCGATTCCATCGTCTGATTCTGTGCGGCGGCGCGGCGGCGCTGGTCTATTTCATCGGGCTCGGCCGCCCGGCGCTGTGGGAGCCTGACGAGGGGCGCTATGCGGAAATCGCGCGCGAAATGGTCGTCAGCGGCGACTATCTAACGCCGCGTAATGATTGGGTGCGCTATTTCGAGAAGCCGCCGTTGGTCTATTGGGCGACTGCGGCGTCGATCAAGCTATTGGGGCGCGACGAGTTGGCGGTGCGCACACCGGCGGCGCTGGCGAGCGTCGGCACGGTGATGGTGACGGCGGCGCTGGGTGAGGCAATGTTCGACGCCGCGACCGGTCTCCTCGCCGCGATCACGCTTGCGTTGAGTCCGCTGTTTTTTATTTTCGCCCGCTTCGCAACTCCCGATCCGGAGCTGACATTTTTCTTCAGCGCGGGACTGGCGGCGTTCTTCGCAGCAGTGCGCGAGCGCGACCTGCGCCACGGCGCCGGACGCAAGTGGATGGTGCTGGCGGCGGCCGCGCTCGCCCTCGGCACCCTGGCGAAGGGTCCGGTCGCGCTCGTGCTGGGCGGCGGTATCGGTTTGCTCTGGATGCTGAGCGAGCGGCGGGCGCGAGAGATCGCGCAAATCAGATGGCTCGAATGCGGCGCGATCTACCTGGCCATCACGGCGCCGTGGTTCATTGTCGCCGGGCTGCACAATCCCGGTTTCATCCGGTTCTTCCTTGTCCACGAGCATCTCCAGCGCTTCGTTGAAAGCACCGAGCACGGCTGGGGGCCATGGTTTTTCTTCCCGATCGTCCCAGCCGGGTTCTGGCCGTGGTTATACTTCGTATTTTTCGGCGTCGCTGAGTTCGGTGACGCACGCGTGGAAAACCGCGATGGCGCGCGCGGCAGCGGAGTGCGGTTCCTGCTGATCTGGTTCACTGTCGTTTTCATTTTTTTCTCCATCCCGCGCTCCAAGCTCGGCGAATATATTTTGCCTGCGCTGCCACCGCTCGCGCTCCTTGCTGCAATCGGATTGTTGCGAGTGCGCGCGATGGAAGCGCGCCGGGCGTGTCAGGTGCTGGGATGGTTTGCGGCAACGAATCTGACGTTGCTGCTCGGCGCGATAGCGGTCTGGATCGCGTGGCGAAGTGGTCTCGCGCGTGCCGATGGATTCTCGACGATCCCGTTGGGGGTGGTGGTGCTGGCGCTCGTGTGGGGAAGCGCCGCAACGATCATATATTTAGCCGCACGTTGGTGGCGCAGCGCGCGCAACGTCCCGTGGGGAGTCACGATCGTCGCGATGATCAGCGCGGCGATTCTGGCCAGGGCACGCACAGAAGCCACGCCGATGGCCTCATATCGGGAACTGGCTGGGATAATCGATCCGTATCTGCAGCGCGGCTGTACGCTGGCGTCATACCGTCATTTTGTCCAGGCACTGCCGTTCTACACGCAGACGCGGGAGCGGCTGGTCGGGTATCGCGGCGAGCTCGCGCCGTTTGGCGAGTCCGACGATGCGGCAGAGAGTTTTATCGCGACTGACGCGCGCCTGCGCGCGTTATGGTCGGGGCCGCGATGCGTGATTCTGATCGCGAATCGGAAAGATGTCGCAGGGCTCGCGGCACGCCTGCAGCCGCCACCATCGTTACTCGGCGGCGAAGGCAAAAAAGTCGCTTTGACTAATCGCAGCACTGGCGCGACGCCATCGCCGTCGCCGCCGAATCATGGCCCACCAAGTTAACTGTTAGCATAAATCCGCTACTTGGTTCAGCGCGCCAATCGGACTAAAGTTTCCGACGAGGGTGCGGTTTTGGCGGGGAGGGCTCGAGTGTGAGCGAAAAGAGCGCAGAACCTGTGGCGGTCTCATCAGGCAGCAGCGGCCAAGCCGAGAGTGACCGGCCTAGCCTGGGTGGTTTTCTGACGCGCGTACGTGAGGTCCGCGGGGCTTCGCGCGACGACGTGGTGCGGGACACCCGAATCCCGGAACATTACGTGCGCATGATGGAGAACAACGATTACTCGATGATCTCCGATCAGCTTTACATGCTGCCGTTTATGCGCCGCTACGCGAGGTTTCTCGACCTCGACCCGGAAGAGATTGCGATGCGCTTCGTGCGCGAGGTCCAGCGCGCCGACAACACGCCGACGCCGCGCAGCCTCGAGCCAATCGAAATGGATCGGCGCAAGCGTCGCAACTGGACCGGACCGGCGCTGGTGACGGCGCTGATCGCCGTGATCGTCGGCGCGTGGTTGATGCAGGCCCGTCACCGGCACGCCGGCGGCGTCGGATCGCCGGCCAGTGCGGCAGTTGACGAGAAAGCCTCGGCCCGCTGACCGCGTCGCGGCGAGGGAGTCCGGTGCGCGGCGGATCTTGCTGCATGACGGCCGCTCGATCGCGTTGCCGGCGGTGATGGGCGTGCTGAATGTCACACCGGATTCGTTCTCGGACGGCGGTTGCTTCATGGAGCCGGAGCGGGCGCTTGAGCAGGCGCTGCGGCTGGAGGCGGAGGGCGCGGCGATAATCGATGTGGGGGGAGAATCGACGCGGCCGGCCGGCGCGCGCGCGTTGACCGTCGAAGCCGAACTGGCGCGCGTCGTACCGGTGCTCGAATTATTGCGGCGCCGTCTGCGGATTCCGTTTTCGATCGATACGCGCAAAGCTGAAATTGCGCGGGTCGCGCTGGAGCGTGATGCGGTAATGATCAACGATGTAAGTGCACTGGCGGCGGACGCGGCGATGGCGCCGCTGGCGGCGCAGTCCGGCTGCGCGGTCGTGCTGATGCACATGCGCGGGAGTGTGGAAAATCACGCGAAATACGCGCGCTACGGCAATGTCACAGACGAGGTCGTGCGCTTTCTGTGCGAACGCGTGCGGTTTGCGCTCGCGGCAGGAATCCGGGCGCGCAGGATTATCATTGATCCCGGGCTCGGCTTCGCCAAAAACGCCCACCATAATCTCGAGTTGCTCGGTAGTCTCGCGCGGCTGTGCAGGCTGGGTTACCCGCTGTTGATTGGCGCGTCGCGCAAGCGCTTTGTGCGCGCGATCGCGGGCGAAAGCGCGGCCGACATGCGGGCGGGCAACGCCGCGGTCCATGCGCTGGCGCTCGCCGGCGGCGCGTCGATTCTCCGCGTGCATGAAGCCGCAGACGCCGCGGCGGTGATCCGGATGGTCGAGGCGGTGCGACGCGCGGGCGCGTGACCCTGATGCACAACTTTCTTCAGGTGATACCCGAGCCGCGCTGGCAGGATGGGGTGGACATCCTGATCGTGGCCTACATGATCTATCGGATCGCGCTGCTGATTCGCGGCACGCGCACGATGCAGATGGTGGTGGGGCTGGGAATTATCGCGGCGGCGTTCGTGGCTTCGCAACTGTTGGGTTTGTTTACGCTGAATTGGCTGCTGAACAATTTTCTCGGCTCGGTTATGATCATTTTGGTGGTGATCTTCCAGGCTGACATCCGCCGCGCGCTGACCGGTGTCGGCACTCGCTCCTTTTTTGGCTTGCGCTATGATGTCGCGAGTGTCGCGCAGGAGCTGGCGACGGTCACGGCGTGGCTGGCGGCGCGGCGGATTGGCGCGCTGGTGGTGCTTGAACGCGACGTTGGTCTGCAGGACGTGGTCGAAACCGGTCGCTTGATTCAGGGGCGGTTATCTCCGGAGTTGATCGAGACGATTTTTATGCGCGGGTCGCCGCTGCACGACGGCGCAGTGATCATCAAGGGCGATCAGGTGGTGGCGGCGGCCTGCCTGTTGCCGTTATCGACCAATCCCAATGTCAGCCTGACGCTGGGCACACGTCATCGGGCGGCGATCGGGTTGACGGAAAACAGCGATGCGGCGGTGATCGTAGTTTCCGAAGAGGACGGCACCATCTCGCTCGCGCACGGCGGCGCGCTTGAACGGGACCTCAAGGGGCCGCAACTGATCGAAGCGCTGCGGAGGCTGCCCGCTTAGACGGGCACGCGGAGCGAGCCGGGATGTCGAATCCAGCACGCAAGAGTCTGCCGGACGTTGCTCGTGACGGCTTTACGCGACCGCTCGCACTCAGGGACCGTTACTTGGGGCGCGGGCTGGGGACGGCTATCCGGCGCAACACCGGATTGCGGGTGATATCGCTCATGATGGCGATCGGGCTCTGGCTCTTCGTCAATGCGGGTGAGCGTAACGCGCAGCAATCCTTCACCGTACCGATCAGCTATCGCGGCTTGCCGCCCCATTTTATGATCGCCGATCCTCATCCAACGAGCGTCAGTATCGAGGTTTCCGGTCCGCGCACTCTGCTATCACTGATCCAGCCGAACCGCTTGACGCTCAGACTGAATCTGGCCGGCGCCGGGGTCGGTCAGATGATGTTCAAGATCGGCCCGGACAGCTTCAACGTCCTGCGCAAAACCACCGTGGTCAGTGTCTCGCCGTCACAGATTGTGCTGGATCTCGATCGGATGGTCATGCGCAGTGTGCCGGTGCGGATTGTGACCAGCGGCACGGTCGCCGACGGTTATCATGTGACCTCGGTCGACGTGAACCCGC
This sequence comes from Candidatus Binataceae bacterium, assembly GCA_035308025.1. NCBI lineage: Bacteria > Candidatus Binatota > Binatia (SeqCode) > Binatales (SeqCode) > Binataceae (SeqCode) > Binataceae bacterium (SeqCode). Next base: position 9,948 of record DATGHL010000055.1, on the reverse strand, counting down.
GCACGGCAACGGTCAAAGGTCCGAGCAAGCAAATCGCGCAGATTGCAGAGGTCGCGAGCGAGGCGATTGATCTCGGCGGCGCGACCGGCAATCTGTCACGCGAGGTGCCGCTGGAAGTGCCGGCCGGCGCAACCCGGATCGATCCACCGGAAGCGGCCGTGGCGATCACAGTGAGCGAAGTGATCGCGGACAAGGAGTTTCGCTCGGTGCCGGTGCGGGTACGCAATTGCGGCTATACCTGGAAGGTCCAGCCCGAACAGATCAATGTTACTCTGCGCGGTCCCGTGCTGCGGCTGGCGCAAATCGATTTGACGAATGCGGTCGCGATCGACGCCGGCGGCATGGCGCCCGGCATCTATGCCGTGCCGCTTCAGGTGGAGTTGCCGGAAGGGGTCGAATTGGTGCATCAGTCGGCCGACAAGGTTAGACTCCGAGTGTTCCGTCATCCGCGGAGCGCGCCAGGTTGAACCGGGGACCGCAAAGACTTTTCGGCACCGACGGCATCCGCGGCACCGCCAACGTTGAGCCGATAACCTCAGAGACCGCGCTGCGGCTGGGGCGGGCGCTGGCGTTTGTCTTCAAGCACGCCAACGGACGCCATCGGCGGATTCTGGTCGGTAAGGATACGCGGCTCTCGGGTTACATGCTGGAGACCGCGATCGCCTCGGGAATCTGCTCGATGGGCGCGGATGTCTTGCTGGTGGGGCCGCTGCCGACGCCCGCGATCGCGTTCCTCACGCAGGGGATGCGCGCCGATGCGGGCGTCGTGATTTCGGCGTCGCACAACCCCTTTGCCGATAACGGCATCAAGTTTTTTTCGCGCGAGGGCTTTAAGCTCGACGATGCGACGGAAGCCCGTATTGAGGATTTGGTCTTTGACGACGCCGCGCTCGCGAGTCATCGCGCGGCCGCCGGAGATATCGGTAAGGCGACGCGAATCGACGACGCGATCGGGCGCTACCTGGTGTTTCTCAAGACCTGCGTACCGCGCGGCCTGACCTTCGAGGGTTTGAAGATCGTGCTCGACTGCGCCAATGGCGCCGCCTACAAGGTCGGGCCGGAGGTGCTTGAAGAGCTGGGCGCCGAGGTGATCGCGCTCGGGGTCGAGCCCAACGGCGTCAATATCAACGACAACTGCGGCGCGACTCATCTCGAAGCGATTTGCGCGGCGGTGCGGAGATCGGATGCGCACGTCGGGATTGCGCTGGATGGCGACGGCGATCGCGCGATGCTGATTGACGAACGCGGCGAAGTCTTTGATGGCGACGACGTGGTGGCGTTGCTGGGCGCGCAGATGGCCGCCGCCGGACAACTCAAGCACAACACTGTGGTCGGCACCGTGATGAGTAACTTCGGGCTCGAAGCGGCGCTGGCGCGGCATGGTGCGAAGCTGGTGCGCACCGATGTTGGCGATCCCGCGGTCGTGCAGGAGATGCGCCTCAACTCGTACAATCTGGGCGGCGAACCGTCGGGCCATATCATCTTCATGGATCATTCGACCACCGGCGACGGACTCATCACGGCGCTGCTGGTGCTGACGCGGATGGTCGAGGCGCGACGTCCGCTCAGCACGATGCGGATCATGCAGCGGGTGCCGCAGATTTTGCGCAACGTCACGGTGCGGGCGCGTGTCCCGTTTGCGCAGATGGCCGAGGTTGACGGCGCTATCGCGACCGCACAACGCCGCCTCGACGGCGTCGGGCGGCTGCTGGTGCGCTACTCCGGTACTGAGCTGCTGGCGCGCGTGATGGTCGAGGGCCAGGCGCCCGCGCCGGTTGGCGAAATCGCCGACGAGATCGCGGAGACGATCCGCCGCCATATCGGCGCCTAAGCCGGGCGGCGTGGTTTATCCCGATTCGGTCGAGCCGAGCACAGCCTTACGTCGATGATCAAGCTGGGCGTCAATGTCGATCACGTCGCGACCCTGCGGCAGGCGCGCGGTGCGGCTTATCCCGATCCGGCCGAGGCGGCCAAAGCCGCAGCGCGCGCCGGCGCGGCCGCGATTACGGTCCATCTCCGTGAGGACCGGCGGCATATTCAGGACCGCGACCTCTTCAATATCCGCCGAGCCGTAAGTATCCATCTGAACCAGGAGATGGCGCCGACCGAGGAAATGACCGCGATCGCTTTGGAACTCCGTCCGGATGAAGTCTGCTTGGTGCCCGAGCGTCGCGCAGAGCTGACCACCGAGGGCGGCTTGGACGTGGCCGGACTCAAGGAGCGGCTCGCGCCACTGATCGACCGTCTCCGGCGCGATGCGATCAAGGTCAGTCTGTTCATCGATCCCGAACCGGAGCAGGTCGCTGCCGCGGCGGCGCTCGGCGCACAGTTCGTCGAACTGCATACCGGCAGCTACGCGAATCTCGCCGACGCCGCTATAGCCGCATCGGCGCTGGCCCGAACTGCGATGCCTTCCAGCCGGAAGGGAAAGACCGCCCCGCGGAATTCATCGCGCGGCGCGCATGAACAGTTGGATGAAGCCGCCCGAACCGAATTGGATAAACTGCGCGCGGCTATCAAGCAGGCGCAAGCGCTCAAGCTCAAGCCCAACGTCGGTCACGGCCTCAACTATCTGAATGTGCATCCGGTCGCCGCGCTACCTGGCGTCGTGTGGGCGCATATCGGCCATGCGATCGTCGCACGCGCGGTAATCGTCGGGATGGAGCGGGCGGTGCATGAGATGGGGCGCCTGCTTAACCCACCGCGCCGATGATTATTCTGTCGGCAGCGGAGAGCCGCGAGCTCGATCGCTTGAGTTCGTCGAAATACGGCATCCCTTCGTTCACCCTGATGACGCGCGCGGGCGAGGCGGTTGCGCGCGCGGTCGCGCGCCATTTCTCCGACGCGATGGGATCGGGCGTTTTGGTGGTCGCGGGCAAAGGCAACAACGCCGGTGACGGCTTCGTCGCGGCGCGCAAGCTCCGCGACGAAGGCGCAGAGGTCCGCGTCGCGATGCTTGCGCGCGCGGGAGATTTGCGCGGCGACGCCGCCCGCGCACGCGCAGAATACGTCGCCGCGGGCGGCCGCGTCCTCGAGGTCGCGGACGCCGACGCGATCGCTCGCGAAGGCTGCGGCGTGCTGATCGACGCGCTCCTCGGCACCGGACTTAACGCCGAAGTGCGTGGCTTAATGCGCGAGGTGATCGATCTCGTCAATCGGCTCGGCCGGCCGATCGTAGCGGTCGATCTGCCCTCGGGTCTCAACGCGGACACCGGCGCGGTGATGGGCGCCGCAGTAAAGGCGGCGCGAAGCGTGACCTTCGGCTACGCAAAATATGCTCACGTCTCGAATCCGGGGGCGGCGCTGTGCGGCGAACTCGAGATCGTGGATATCGGTTTTTCGGCGCTCGCGCTGGCGGAGCTCAAGCCTGCGGGACGGCTGATCGAACTCGCGGACGCCGCGACGTTGATCGGGCCGCGCGCGGCCGATTCGCACAAGGGCACCTACGGTCATGCCTTGATTGTCGCGGGCGGCCGGGGCAAGGCGGGCGCTGCGATCCTCGCCGCGTGCGGCGCGCTGCACAGCGGCGCGGGCCTGGTCACCGCCGCGATTCCCGAAAGCGTCGCGGCGATCGTCGCGGGCGCGCAGGCCGAGCTGATGACCGAGGCGATGCCCGATCGCGACGGCCACTTTGCAGCCCCAGAGACGATCGCCCAGCTCGCCGATCTGATTGAAGGCAAGCATGCATTGATCGCGGGGCCAGGAATCGGCGTGAATGATGACTCGCGCGAGCTGATCCGCTGGTTGATTCGCGAAAGCGCAGCGCCGCGCCGGCCCTTGTTGATCGACGCCGACGGCTTGAACAATCTCGCCGCGATGGGGTTAAGTGAGGTCAGGCGCGCCCGTGGTCCCGTCGTCCTGACGCCTCATCCGGGAGAAATGGCGCGGCTGCTCGGTACGACCACTGCGGCGGTCAATGCCGATCGCATCGGCGCCGCGCGCAAACTCGCGGAAGCGACGGGCGCCAATAGTCTCCTCAAAGGGACACGCTCGGTGATGGTTAGTTCAGACGGAGTTGTCAGCGTCAATTCCAGCGGGAATCCCGGGATGGCGACCGGCGGGATGGGTGACGTGCTCTCGGGAGTTGTCGGCGCGCTGCTGGCCCAGGGAGTCGCCGCCGATGCCGCCCTGATGCTCGGGGTCTTCGTCCATGGCTACGCTGCCGATCGGTTGGCAAGCCGCGTTGGCCGCTTCGGCTACCTCGCCGGTGACGTCGCCACCGAGTTGCCGGGCGCGTTCGACGCGATTGTGAGATAGTGCCGATGCCGGCTGCTCAGCTCATCGTCGAGAGCGCTTCGCCGCGCGAGACCAAGGCCTGGGGAAGGCGGCTCGCGGCGCTGCTCGAGGGTGGCGAGCTGATTGCTTTCATCGGCGATCTTGGCGCAGGCAAAACCTGCTTTATCAAGGGGCTGGCGCGCGGCTTGAGCCTGCCCGAGGAGCAGATTCTGAGTCCGACCTTTACGATAATCCAGGAGCATCGCGGGCGGCTGCCGCTGTATCACATCGATCTCTACCGGCTGGAAACCGTGCGGCTCGACGACCTCGGCTTGCGCGAGTATCTCTTTTCGGAGGCGGTCGCCGCCGTCGAGTGGTTCGAGCGCCTGAGCGAGGCGCAGGAGTTGAGCCGCCTCTCGATCAGTATCGGCTACGCGGGCGCCAATCGCCGCACGATTACTTTTGTTGCCGTCGGCGAACGCTACCAGAGTATCGTCGAACGCCTGACCGCGCGCACCAGCCGAATCGCCGATTAGTTCGATCATCGGCTAATTTTATAGCCCGAAAGAGACGCGGTTCCCTTTCGTTTGCGGGCGCGGCAGAGCCGGATAGAAAGGTTTTCGGCCCTATTGGCGAGCCTTTGACAATGAATCCTCAATGAGGGCGATTATTAGTTCCAGCTTTTCCATAGACAATGCTCATTTTCTTGCAGCCTACCACGTGAGCAGGACCCTACCAGCGCGCGGGGCATCTAGTTCGAGCGAGCGTTTCCACGCATAATTAGCGTTTCAGCTTCGGGACGGAACGAACGGTAATACATGGCGCTGGTGGTGCAAAAATACGGCGGGACCTCGGTCGGCTCGGTCGAACGGATCAAGGCGGTGGCCGATCGTATCGTCCGGGCGCGCGCGAAGGGCGATCAGCTGGTCGTGGTGGTCTCTGCGATGGCGGGTGAGACCAACCGGCTGTTTGCGCTCTCGGAGCAGTTGAGCGACGCGCCGAATGCGCGCGAGACCGACGTTCTGGTCGCGACGGGTGAACAGGTTTCGGCGGCTCTCGTGGCGATCCGTTTGCGGGCGCTGGGTTGTCCGACGGTATCTTTTCTCGCCTATCAGCTAAAACTAATCACGGACTCGCGTCACGGCGCGGCGCGAATCAAGTCGATCGACGGCAGCCGTCTGCGCGCCGCGCTCGAAGGCGGTAACGTCGCCGTGGTCGCCGGCTATCAGGGGATTGACGCAGACGGCGATATCACGACGCTCGGCCGCGGCGCCTCCGATCTGACTGCCGTGGCGCTGGCCGCAGCGCTCCAGGCCGATGCCTGCGAGATCTATACTGACGTGGACGGGGTCTATACGGCCGATCCCAATATCTGTGCGCGGGCGCGCCGCCTCGATCGCGTCTCCTATGACGAGATGCTCGAAATGGCCGGGCTGGGCGCCAAGGTTTTGCAGCTCCGCTCGGTCGAGCTGGCGCGGCGCTTCAACGTGCCGCTGGTGGTGCGCTCGAGCTTCGCTGAGGATAGCGGCGGCACCTGGGTCGGCGAGGAGGACAAGGCGATGGAGGACCTTTTGGTTTCGGGCGTCACGCTCGATCAGAACCAGAGCAAGATTACGCTGGCCGGGGTCGAGGATCGGCCCGGGCTGGCGGCGCGGATTTTCGGCCCGATCGCCGACGCCGGTGTCGTCGTCGACATGATTATTCAGAATGCCGGCCTGGACGGACGCGCCGACCTGACCTTCACGGTCGGCAAAAGCGATCTGCGTCGCGCGCTCGATCTGATAAAGCTTATTGCTGACGAGATCGGCGCGGCCGCCGTGCGCTATGACGATCAGGTGGCGAAGGTCTCGATCGTCGGCGTCGGGATGCGGACCCATGCGGGCGTCGCGGCGCGGATGTTTAAGGTCTTGGCGGCCGAGGCGATTAATATCGAAATGATCGCGACCTCCGAGATCAAGGTCTCGGTGATCGTCAATGCGAAATATGGCGAGCTGGCGATGCGTTCGCTGCACGATGCTTTTTTGGATGCGCCAGGCGCAACGAAGTGAAGCCGGGCATGGCAGCCTGTCCTGAGCGAAGCCGAAGGAAGTCTGCGAGTTGCGTTCAGATAAAAAACAGAATTTGTAGCGCGTGTTTAACTCAATGACGGAAGCAAAAAAAATCCAGGTTTACGACACCACCCTGCGCGACGGCTGCCAATCCGAGGACGTCTCGCTGACGGTCGAGGACAAGCTGCGTATCGCCGAGCGCCTCGACGAGCTAGGGATCGATTATATCGAAGGCGGCTGGCCGGGCTCGAATCCGCGCGATGCGGCCTTTTTCACCGAGGTCAAACGGATTCGCCTGCGCCACGCGCGCGTCGTGGCCTTCGGCGCGACGCGGCGTCACGGCGTCAAGGCTGCAGCGGATCGGAACCTGCAACTGATTTTGCGCGCGGGAACCTCGGCCGCCTGCGTCGTCGGCAAGACCTGGGACTTGCACGTCCGCGACGCCCTGCGCATCCCCCTCAAGGCGAATCTCGAAATTCTCCACGACACCATCGCCTACCTGAAGCGGAACCTCGACGAAGTGATCTTCGACGCCGAGCATTTCTTCGACGGCTATGCGCTGAATCCCGAATACGCGCTCGCCTGTATCCGCGCGGTCGAAGCCGCGGGCGTGGATCTGATATGCCTGTGCGATACCAACGGCGGACGCCTGCCGGGCGAGATCGGCGCGAGCGTGGCCGCGGCTCGGGCGGCGGTGGCGAGTCCGCTCGGAATCCATTGTCACAACGACGCCGAGTCGGCCGTCGCCAATACGCTCGCCGGAGTGCAGCACGGCGCGACCCAGGTGCAGGGGACGATCAACGGCCTCGGTGAGCGCTGCGGGAACGCCAACCTGATCTCGGTCATCGCCAACCTGCAGCTCAAGCTGGGCTACGAATGTATCCCGCCGGCGCGGCTCAAGATGCTGAGTGAGACCTCGCGGCTGGTCTACGAGCTGGCGAACATCACGCCTCATCCGCGCCAGGCTTACGTCGGCCGCAGCGCCTTCGCGCATAAGGCGGGATTGCACGTCTCGGGGATTCAGCGCAACGTGCAGACCTACGAGCATATCGATCCGGCGCTGGTCGGCAATGATCGGCGGGTGCTGCTCTCCGAACTCTCGGGCCGCGCGAATATCCTCTACAAGACCCGCGAATTCGGCCTGGGCGCTGAACTCGGCAAGGAGCAGATCGATCTGCTGCTCGAGGAGCTCAAGCGGCTCGAAGGCTTGGGCTACACCTTCGACGGCGCCGACGGCTCGTTCGAATTGCTGATGCTGCGCAAGCTCGGGCTCGCGCATGACCATTTCAATTTCGTCAGCTTCCGCGTCTTCGACGATAAGTGGCACGAAGACCAGGCGCCATTCAGCGAGGCCGTGGTCGTAATCGAAGGCCCGGACGGCGTGCGCACGCGGACTTCGGCGATTGGCAACGGTCCCGTCAACGCCCTCGATTCGGCGCTGCGCAGCGCGCTGGTCAAGTATTATCCGGGGCTCGAGCGGATGCAGCTCGTTGATTACAAGGTGCGCGTGCTCGACGATGGCGTGGGTACTGGCGCGCGCGTGCGCGTGCTGATCGAGTCCACCGACGGCGCACGCCAGTGGGGCACCGTCGGACTGTCGGGCAACGTCGTCGATGCGAGCTGGCAGGCGCTGGTTGATTCGATCGAGTTCAAGTTGCATAAGGACAGTGTGAAGCCGCGCATCGGCCGCACCGCCGCGACGAAGAGCATCAAAGGCAACGGCGCGCGCACAAACGGGTTAGTATCCAAGGTCAAGCCGCGCCGCGAGGTCCGGCGCACCGATGCGGCGGCAAAGCCCTAGCCCGCCCATTTTACGCGGAGGCAGCCATGAGCCTGATTGCACGTATGCGTGAGGACATTTCCGCCGTCTTTCAGCATGACCCGGCGGCCCGCACCACGCTCGAAATCGTGCTCGCCTATCCCGGCCTGCACGCCATCTGGTTCCACCGCGTCGCCCACTGGCTCTGGCGCCGCGACCTCAAGCTCGTCGGACGCCTCGTTAGCGAGGTTTCGCGGTTTATCACCGGAGTCGAAATTCATCCTGGGGCGACGATTGGCCGGCGTTTCTTTATCGATCACGGGATGGGCGTGGTGATCGGAGAGACTGCCGAGATTGGCGACGACGTTCTGATGTACCAGGGCGTTACACTGGGCGGCACCAGCCTGAAGAAGGAGAAGCGCCATCCGACCATCGAAAACCAGGTCATGATCAGCGCCGGCGCGTCGGTAATCGGACCCGTGCGAATCGGGACCGGCAGCCGGATTGGCGCGGGCGCGGTCGTCGTCACGTCGGCGCCGCCCTGGTCGACGATCGTGGGAATCCCCGGCAAGGTCATCGAAGGCGAGAGCACTCATCAGGAGGTCGCGCAGCTCGATCACGCGCGCCTGCCTGATCCGGTGGCGCGCGCGCTCACCGGACTGGTCGACAAACTGAATCAACTCGGCGTGCGTCTCGAGGAGATCGAGGATCGTCAGAACTGCCTCGAAGATAAGCTAATTCCTGCGGAGCCGCCGCATATCAACGGCGTCGCCGTGAAGAATGACTGATCCTGTTTGTATGTTGGGGGTGAATCTAAAGGTGAAATTCAGTGGTGGATACAGCTTAGCTGCACCCGCCACCCTTGAACGCGTTCGATCAGTTAAGGAATTCCAGCCACTCTCTGATTAATCGCTCCGGCGCGCGCATCAAAACGGCTGACGAAGCAGGCCTGCGGGTCGCCCACCACGCTGTGCTGCGAGTAGAGCGAGTCCGGTTGCAGGCCTTCTGCGCTTGATGGGGTCCCACGTTGGCCAGCACCGGGCTCAAAAAGCCGACCAGTGAATGGTCTGAAAGTCGCGCCCATCGCCGATTGGGTCGTCGCCGACGTATCGGTTGCCGAAGCGGCAAATACGGGAGTGTAGGCCATCGCGAGCATCAGCCCACCCGTCACGGCCGCCACCATTTTTTCGTTGAAACAATCACTTCACATACCTCCTTCGGTATCGCCGGTCCGTTCTGCAAAGTTTAAGGATCGCGGCCGCGGATAGATCATCATTTTCAAGATCTCACGCAGCGGAGCAAAGGGGTTCGGGCGGCTAACTGTCAGATTCGTGACAAATCGCAACGGTTTCCTCTGGAAATCTTTGAAATTGTCCTCCGATACGATCCAGTGCGCCTGGATTGACCGTGAGTGAAAACCGCCGCCAGATACCATGGGCCTCATTGCGACAACGGTGTCCGCTAAGCTGCGGATTTTGGCTGCCATCAACAATGCGGATCTATCTCGCGCATAACGCCGCGCGTTTGAGCCGCTTGATATGCTGCACGATGCCCTTGCGCACCTCTGTGGCCGCGCGCAGGCACTGATGGTTCTCGGCCACCAGCATCCCGCGCAACTGGCGGTGGCGCGTTGCCAACGCCTTGAGCGTGGCCGCTACCGCCTCTGCCACGGCATCGAGCCGGTCTCCCGTCCCAGGGGCCTCTTCGTTAGCACATTCAACATACAAGAATGACACTACGGGGCTTGGCAGTTAGCAGTAACTGACATTTGTGCGACAGGGCGCTAGTGTCCTGAGTCTAAAGAACGTTTACAAAATCGAGCGACGGAGTCGAGGATTTGGTCGGCGGTTTTGGTCCAGATGAAGGGTTTGGGATGCCGGTTGTTGATTTCGAGATAACGGCGGATGGCGTCCTCGAGTTCACGGG
>DATGHL010000054.1:0-32500 GCA_035308025.1 Candidatus Binataceae bacterium | reverse complement strand
CACTATCGAAATTCCGGATGGCGCCGACTGCGTCTCCCGATCTCCCCTCCTCGATGTGACTTTCGTTGATGCCCTCGACCCATACCGGATAGCTGTTGAAGTCGCGGATGACACCCCAAACTCGATCTGCCGAATGGTCGATCACGGTGCTGTAGTAAACTGTCGTCATAATCTCCTCCGATTTTCTTTTTTGAAGAACGCAGCACGCGTCCCTCTCGGATAAGAACCCCGAAAGGCAAGCGGATGTGAAAAATCTCGCTAGTCGGTAGTGCTATCTTCACGGACGCCCTTAGCTCTTTGCGAAGAGCGAGGTGGTGGGGCGGGAGTTCAGGAAGTTGGCGTCGCTGATTTCGTTCGATTTGGCGGCTTGCGCCTCGGCGATCATCTTGTTGACCATGGCCGTGACGTTGGCATAAGCCACGGGCGCCTTCGTCGGATCCTGTTTGAGCTGCTGCTCGGGATCTTCGAGGAAGATTTCAAGGTTCCGGCCCGCATCGGCGGAGAGCCGTAGGTTCCTCTGCGCCCTGACGCTCGTTTGAGCCAGTTCCCACAGCAGATTATCCTGCGCCGCGAGAAATCCGGCGAGCTCGGGGAATTTCCGCGCGGCGAGCCGACGTTCGCCGTCATCAAGGCGCATCCGGTTGAGCGCATAAGCGAAGGCTTCGGCGCTCGGGGTGACCGGATGATACGAGCGGCCGCGCACGAAGCCGTCGGTCGGCGTGAAGGGGGGCGGTTGCGGAGCGTCGGTGCGCACCGTTTCGACGCAGCAGAATTGATCGTTGAGCACGTCGAGCACGCTGCCGACCAGTGGGCGGCCGTTCACCTGCGGCGAGTACAAGCCGTTATCGCCGAACTTCTGCCCGATGAACTTCAGAATCGAAGTGTGATCGAGTATTCCCTTGAAGAGGCTGCCCGGCTTGACCAAAGGTGAGACGATCAGGGCGGGGACGCGCAGCCCGAGCGTCGTAAAGGGTTTAGCGTTCACGACGGTAGTAGTCAGTTCGGGCGGCGAGACGTGATCGAAGAGGCCGCCGCCTTCGTCGTAGGTGACGATCATGACGGTGCGCTGCCAGCGATCGCGATTCGCGGTGAGCGCGCCATAAACCCGGCGCAGAAAATCCTGGCCGCCGGAGACGGAACTGGGGGCGTGGTCGTCGCTGGGGATGGCCGAGCTGAAATGGTCGCTGGTGTATTTAGGCTCGACGAAGACGATTTGCGGAAAAGTCGAATCCTGGAAATCGTGCTCGAGCCGGTCCAAGTCGCGGAACCGACCGTTTCCGAGCGGCGTCCAGTCGGCGAGGATCGCGCCGCGCCACTTATTCATCACCATAAAGAAGGGCCAGCCCTCATGATAAACGCGCCATTGGACGGAGCGCTGCTTCTGGATCTCGCACCAGTCGTAAATCAGATCCTGGTCGGGCACGGTGTCGGTAAAGGTATTGTCGGTTTTGGTGTAGCCGCCCATCGCCATCAGGCGATTGGGCTGCGTGCTGGTCGGAATCGGGGCGAACCAGTGATCGCAAATCGCGTAGTGGTCAGCGAGAAACGCGGTGATTGGGATTCCGTTCGGGGTGAGGAAGCCCATCACTTCGCCGTAGGAGGTAGCGGGCACGCCTGCGTCCGCGTAATTCTGCATGAAACCGGTCATTGGATAGGCACCCGAAGGTAGCCGGGCGCCAAGCTGGATCTCGAAGTTGGCCCGCTCGTGGCCGGGATCGTCACTCATATCGAGGCGTTGAGTCCGAGCAGGCGCTCGCCGCACCCCGTTGCACTCGTTGGTAAAACCCTCGAGCCAGACTGAGTCGGCGCATTGCCCCTCGACGTTGGTGCGATTGCCGTAGCTGGGATGGCTCAGGTAGCCGAGCATGTGATCGAAGGTGCGATTCTCCATCAGGACGACCACGATGGTATCGATTTGATCGAGGATTGCCATAGCGCCTCCGTGTGCGATTGTGCCATTTCAATTGCAATTTAAGTAGCCGCCACGATAGTTTTGCCGAATTCCATCGAGAGGAGCCGATATGAAGCTCAATGTTGCGCTGCAAACGATAATCGCGACCGGCACCTGGCTGGGGCTGCAGGTGATCGGCGCCATCGCGATGTGGATCATCGGCCGCTGGCTGATCCGTGTCGCTGTGCGGCTGGTCGCGCGAGTTCTCAATCGTGAGCATACCGACGCGACCCTGGTGCGTTACGCCTGTTCGATCGTCTCGGTGGTGCTCGATATTCTCCTGATTATTGCAATTTTGGGTTTTTTTGGAGTTCAGACCACGAGTTTTGCCGCGATTCTCGCCGCCGCCGGTATCGCGATCGGCGCGGCCTGGAGCGGGTTGCTGGGGAATTTTGCGGCGGGAGTTTTTCTCATCATCTTTAAGCCCTTCAAGGTCGGAGACTTTGTGACAGCGGGCGGCGTGACGGGAACGATCGAAGAGGTCGGCCTTTTCGTGACGACCATCAATGCGCCTGACAATGTGCGTAATATCGTGGCGAACAACAAAATTCTTGGCGACACGATTCAGAACTTCTCGGCTAATCCTTATCGCCGTGTCGAGCTCACGGCGCAGTTGGCGCATTCGGTTGTTCCCAACGACGCGATTAAGCTCTTGAAAGCGGCCTTGACCAAGATCCCGAACATCCTGAGCAATCCGGCGCCGGACGTCGAGATTCTGGAATTCAACCCGGCTGGACCGATGTTGGCCGTGCGTCCTTACTGCAACAACCAGCACTACTGGCAAGTCTATTTCGACACCAACCGGCTGATTCGCGAGACCTTCGGCGAGGCCGGATACCCGGCCGCAGAACAGCCTCACATGGTTCGTCGCGCCGGCTAGCGCGAGTCAGCGCGCAGCTAACTGCGGTCAGCGCCGGACGGCGTTGGCGGAGGGGCGGCGCGGGAGTATTCTCGATCGTATGAGTATCCTTGTACCATTCGTGGTCGAACAAACCGGGCGGGGCGAGCGGTCGTACGACATCTATTCGCGCCTGCTCAAGGATCGGATCGTTTTTGTCGGCGGCCAGATTACTGACGACGTTGCGAACGTGGTGACGGCGCAGCTGCTGTTCCTGGAGTCGGAGGATCCGGAAAAAGAGATCAACATGTATATCAACTCGCCAGGCGGATCGGTAACGGCCGGCCTCGCGATGTACGATACGATGCAGTTCGTGAAGCCTCCGGTCTCGACGCTGTGCGTCGGGCAGGCCGCGAGTATGGGCGCGGTGCTGCTCGCCGCCGGGGCCAAGGGGCGGCGCTACTCACTGCCGCACGCGCGCATCATGATTCATCAGCTATCCGGAGGCTTCGAGGGACAGGCGGCGGATATCAATATTCAGGCGCGTGAAGCGCTGCGGCTGCACGAGTTGCTCAACCAGATCCTCGCGCAGCATACCGGTCAGCCGATCAAAAAGATCGAGAAGGATACCGATCGCGATAACTTCCTGAGCGCGGCGCAGGCGGTCGAGTACGGACTGATCGACGAGATGATCGCCGGCCGCAGCCTGCCGCGCACTCCGTAATCAGGACTGAATCCAGAATCAGAACGTGGGCAGGTGCTGAATCTCCTTGTACTTGTGATAGCCGGGGCCGACGCCGTACTCCATGATGCCGTAGCCGACGTCACCCTCTGAGCGCCATTCGATGAAATGGTCGCTGAGCGTGCTGGCTTCGGCGAGCACTTTGGGATCGCTTAAATCCCAGACCTCGTGCTCGCAGTGGTAATTGCCCTTAGGGTCGCCGTGGTACCAGCCGCGATAACCGCCGTAGCCGCCGCCCTTCAGATGCCATCGCGGCGCGTGGGTTGTGAATGAGACGTCGCGGGTCCGGCCGTTTTTGAAGAAGAGCCGGATGTTGCCGCCCTTAAGTGTCTGAATCGGCCCGGCGGCGTCCCAACGGAATTCCTGCTCAGTGCGCTCGAGCGACCAGCCCGGATCGATCGCTTGGCCGGCGGGCGCGACTTTCTCGCCGCTGATGTAGCTATATTTGCCCGGACCGCGTTCGACGAAACGCCAATGCAGCGCGTAGTTGGGAAATTGCGCGACCGACCAACTGAAGAGAAATGGCGCAAAGGTCGTGCGTTTCGCGGCGTCGGAGGCGTCCGTCCGCAGGGGACGGCGCGTACCCCATGAGCGATCGCGATGAGCCCACCAGGCGTCCTCGCTGAGCGTGAGCCGTTTGCCGCCAAACTCGAGGACGCCGCGCACGCGCCCAGCCTGGTCGAAGCGCGTGATATCCTGGACGACCTTGCCGCCGCTCTCGCGCCGGTCGTGCTCCTCCTCGTGCGGATTCATCGCGGCGATCCATTCAAGGTCGAGCCGCAGGCTCGAGGGGTTGTCGCCCAGACGCATGCGGAAGCGGCGCAGGCCTTCAAGCGTCTCGACCGCCAGCGGGCCGATCTTGATCTCGTCGATTTTGGGCCGCAGCGCCCGCGAGGCGCGGAAATTATACTGCTTGCCCTGATGCCACACGGTGGCGAAGCCGTCCTGAACATTTTTGTTGGGATACTGCCCGATGCCAAAACCGATACTCGTATCCTGGTCGCGGACATTGTAGATACTCACATAGATGCGTTCGGTCCACTCGGGATTGTCAGTATGAATGTGGTCCATCGTCGCAGGCAACTGATGGCACATCATTTCGTCGAACGCACTTAGCATTTTGTTACCACCTTATTTCTTGGCCGATTTATCGGCGCTCCACAGGTGCTGCGCGTGTCAGAAGCCGAGAGCCTTGGCGGCCATGTCGAGCACCACCGGCACCGAATAGGTAGTGCGCGCCAGGCGCAGATCTTTGCTGCGGCCCTCGGCGAAAAGTCCCGACGCGCTCAACCAGAAAGCCGCGGTGCGCATCATGTAGAGGACCTGGTAGTAGCGGCAAGCCTCGAAATCAATAGTCAGTCCGGTGAGCTGCTGGTAGTAATTGACAAAGAGGTCATGCTCGACCACGCACGAGAGCAGCGGCGAACCTTCACGATTCAAATCCGACAGCACATAGGTGACGTCGTACATCGGATCGCCGATTACCTGCAGTTCCCAGTCGATGATCGCCGCAATCGCATCATCTTTGATGATCAGATTGCCGGTGCGATACGCGCCATGCACGAAGGCCAGCCGCGGCGCCGCGGGCGCGTTGGCCTTGAGCCACATCAGGACCTCGGTCAACACCGGCTCAGGCTTGCGAATCGACTGGTTAATCAGCGATTCCCACTTGGCGATTTCCCGCAGGGCGAAATCCTTGCCCGGGCCGGGCACGCCGATGAAATCGAGACCGGCGGCGCGCCAGTCGAGATTGTGCAGCGAAGCGAGCGCCTCGACGAAGCTGCGCGGGAGCTTCCCGCGCTTGGCCGCCTCCGCATAGTACTGTTTGCCGGCGCGCGACCACGGATTGGTGGCTTCGCCTTCAACCTTTTCCATGATCAGGAAAGGACCGCCAAGCAACGCCGGATCAGATTCGTACCAGTAAGCTTTGGGAGTGGGCGCCGCGGTCGCTTCGAGCGCCTTGATCACGCGAAATTGCTCTTCGAGGCTGGAGAGCTCGCGCAGCAGGCCAACGCCCGGGTCAACCCGCAGGCAGAAGCCGCGGCGCCTCGTCTGGCCGTCCTCGCGCCAGTTGGCGTAGAAGACGTAAATCTCGTGCGACCAGCCGACCGCGGTCTGCACCCACTCCGAAAGGGTCAGATCGCGCGCTGCGGGCAGCTTGGACTTAAGGTAGTCGGCGATTTTTTCCTGCATCGCCGGAGTCTTTCCCTGCATCGCCGGAGCGCTGGCCATCGCTCAATCACCTGCCTTGCCGACAACCGTGAGTTCCTGGTCAAGCAGCCTGCGCAGCGTGCCCCGGACCAACTGGTTGGCGGCCGTGAAGGTCGCTTCGCCGAGTTTTTCGCGCTCGGCATAGAGCCGCTCGATCAATTCGCACAGCCCGGCTTCGCTGAGTTCGCCGGCGGCGAGGCGTTTATCGTCGAGGCGCCCAAGCTCGCTGAATAGCGAGGATATCGCGGCCTGTTTGCCGTCGGCAATATCGGTGCGCTCGTCAACCTGCCGCGCGACGAATTCGAGAATCACCGCGGCCATGTAGGCCTGGATCTTGGGATAGGGTTCAGCGAGCGCGGGCGCGATCACGCCGCGCAGCGAAGCTGCGACCTCATTGATGAGCTGCTTCGCCAGGATCACGCGTGGTTCTCGGCCGTGCGCGTGAGGGTCACGCCGAACTGCGCGGCGGCGTTGCCGCCGAACATCCGCGCCAGCGTCGGCTCATCGACCCGCGCGCGAGTCAGCAGATCGATCGCGTCGAGCGCGCTGGTGGTATCGTGATGCGGATAGCGTGAGCCCCAGACGATCTTTTCCGCGAAGTCATGCGGCAAGCGCTGGATCAGCCGTTCCTCGGCGTCGAACCCGAGCATCACATTGCCTTCTTCCCAGAGCTCCTCGGTGTCCGTGCGCACAGGATAAAAATGCAGCAGCGGGAAGGTCCGGGTCGAGGCCTCCATCTTCTCGAGCACCTCTTCCATCCACGACGCCTTGCCGTGCGCGACGACGACTTTCATCTTCGGATAGCGCTGCATCACCGTGAAACCGATCAGCGTCGAGGCGACGAACATGTGATTGTCCAGCCACGGCGAAATGATGGGCGCGAGCGGATGACCCAGCGGCGGAGTCGCGACGAAATTGAAACCCTGACCGCCGCCGCCGCCGGCAGACGGTCCGCCGCCAGCCTCTGCGATCGCGAAGCGCTGGTTAAATCGGCCCTTCACTTTCTCGAAAAATTGCGCGTGCGAAGTCCATTCAGGGTTCCACAAGCCGGCCGCGGGATGCACCGCGGCGGTCAGTCCCAAGCTCTCGAGCTCGGCCCACAGCGGATCGTAAAACGGATGGGTGAAGTAGTGCCCTTCGAGGAACATCGGGCGGATGAAGGCGCCGCGAAAGCTTGGGTTCTTCCCGATCCGGCGCAGCTCTTCGACCGTATAATCCATGCTCTGTAGCGGGACCATCGCGGCCGCAAACAGCCGGTTTGGCGCGGCCTTGCAGAAATCTGCGATCCAGTCGTTGTAGGCGCGGGCGAGCGCGTAGGCGACCTCCGGATCTTCGACGAGATGGAAACCCTCGGCAAACCAGGTCGGATAGAGCAAGGCCTGATCGATGCCCATCGCGTCCATATCCCGCAGCCGCGCCTTGGGCTCCGAGGCCCCCGCAGTCGGCGCGTGACGCTGCTTCGGATCGAGCTCGCCGACTTTGTCCCAGGTCATCCCGGGCCGCCAAATCGCATGGCGCGGGATATTGGAATTCATCGTATCTCGAAAGACCTTGCCGTTAACTTTCAGATAGGAACCGAGTTTGCCTTCTTCGCGCCACAGGGCATGTTTCCCCAGGGTGCGATATTCAGGCTCCAGATATTTCGTCCAGAGCTCCGCAGGCTCGACGACGTGAGAATCGGCGTCGAAGACGGTAAAGCGTTTGTTGGCCATGACTTGCGTTGCTCCGCCGCCTAACGTCCGCCGCTGCCGGCGAGCATGGAATATCCGGCGCGTTGGCGGGAAACTGCAGCTTCGGGCTTGAGCGCCGCCTTGACCTCCTCTTCCGTCGGCCACCAGGCGGGCCGCTCGATCTCGGTCACGCGGTCGCGGATGAAGCTTTTCGGCGTATCGATTTTGTACAGTTTGCGCGCATTCTGGCCGAGGAATTGCGCCTGATATTTCTCGGGCAACTCGCACTTGCGCATGGTTTCGATCGCCCGCCAGACGTCGTCGCCGTCGTGATGATAAACGTCGGATGACCACGCCAAAATGTTCTCGTAGAATTCCGGCAGGCGCGATGGCGGCGCCTCGTCGCCCTCGAAACCGGTGACGCAGTACTCGAAGAAGGTCTCGCTCGGCAGGCGCTTGAGCGGCGGCAACTGCCGCTCATTGCGATAGAGCCGATAGTACTTGTCGCACTCGTCGAGCACGAAGCTCAACCAGGTCGATGAGGCCTCGAAGACCGCAGCACGCAGTTTGGGATAGCGCTCGAAGAACCCGGTCATCAGCACTACCGCGACCCACAGTGACGCTTCCGCCTGAAAGTCCTGCACGTTAACCAGAAAGTTGTGCGGCAGGCCGCTGGTAAACGCCGCAAGCCCGATCAGTTCTGCGCCCGAATGCTGCTCAGTGTAGCCGGGCGGCTTGAGCGAGCCGAAGGCTGGGAACGGATGCATCCCGTAAACCATGCCGGTATCTTGCATCGCCTCCCAGACGCGTTCGTACTTGGGCTGGATCGGGTAGTTCCCCATCGCGTCGATCGGCCGGACCAGACCGACACGGCAGCCCTTGGCGGCGACGCGATAAACTTCCTGCTCGGCAAATTTCGGATCCTGCATCGGCAGCATCGCGGCAAAGAACAGCCGTTGCGGATTCTCCTGACAGTACTCATAAGCCCAGTCGTTGTAGGCTTTGCACATCGCCTTGGCCCCGAGCGCGTTCAGCAGCCACGGATAGGTATCGATGTCGGTCGGGATGATCATCACCTGATCGATCCCCTGGGTGTCCATGTCCTTGAGGCGGGGCTTGGGCTCGTAGGAACCCTTGTGATCGAGGTAGTCGGCCTGCTCCGCGGTGATCGCCGTATCGCGCTTGAGGTTGCGCACGTTCAACGCGCGCTGAATATCGTGCTTGAGGCCCGGCCCGGCCAGCGCCAGCACGTTGACGATCCCCGGCGTGCCATGAATCTTTTGCGCGCCGATTCCCGCGCCGGCCTTGCCGTTAACGATTAACTGTTCGCTCTCAGGGTCAAACCAGATCGTGTTTTTGAGCGCTTCGAACTCGTCCTTGGTCAGCCAGTCCTTGGCGCGCTCCCACAGCCACGGCGGCTCCGTCACGTGCGCGTCGCAGTCAAAGGTCGCGAAGTCTTTGCTCATCGGTTGGAATTTCTGTACGGGCATCTCTCACCTCAAACTTTCTTAAGCGTCTCTTCCCGACCCGGATGGCCGACTCAGAGAGTTTCCAGCCAGACCTGTGGCATCGTGACCGCGCCGTGACGGGCGAAAATCGCGTCGATTTCCTTCATGTCGGCATCCGATATAGACCACCCGAGTGCGCCGACGTTGTCATCGACTTCACCCGCATTGCGGCATCCGACCAGCGCTGTGCTGACGATCGGATTCGAGGTCGTCCAACGCAACGCGAACTGCGGCAGGCTCTTGCCATAGCGCTTCGCCATTGTCTTGAGCTCTTCGACCGCGCGCAGGTTTTTCAGGTAGTGCTCGGAGTCAAACAGATGCTGCGCGAGGTTGATATTCATGAGCTGGCCGCGCTTGCTGCGCCAGTCGCCCTTGCCGAAATCCATCTCCTCGGTGAAGGTGCCGGTGAGCATCCCATAAGCGAGCGAACCATAGGCCATCACGCCGATCTTCTGCTCACGGCAGTAGGGAAAAATCTCGGTCTGCATCCGCCGATCAAACATGTTCCAGCAATACTGCACGACGTCCACGCGCCGCACGCTCATGCAGCTCTGGATTTCGCTCAGCTTGAAGTTCGAAAGGCCGACCGCGCGGACCTTGCCCGCCTTGACCAAATCGTCGAGCGCGCGCATCGGCTCTTCGAACGGAATCGAGCGGTCGGGCCAGTGGATCAGATAGACATCGACGTAGTCGGTCTCGAGCGCCTTGAGGCTCTTCTCGATTGACTCGGTGACCCGCTTGCGGCTGCTGTCGCGAAAATTGTTGTCCTTGGCTTCCGCGTAACCAACGCCGAACTTGGTCGTGATGACGGCTTCCTTGCGGCGCTTGCCCAGCGCCTTCGCCAGCGATTTTTCCGACGCCCCCATGCCATAGGCTTCGGCGGTGTCGAAGCTGTTGACGCCGAGGTCGAGGGCGCGGTTGATCGCCTTGATGAAGCCGTCCTCTTCGATACTGCCGTAGCCGCCGCCGATCTCCCAGCATCCGAACCCCATCGCGGAGATCTGGATACCCGTACTGCCGAATGCCCGATATTCCACGCTCTACTCCTTAGGTCGCGCTCATCTGCCGCGCTTTATCGCCGACCGCATGAAAGGCTATCGCCGTTTTCGCCGCCTCGCAAACCAGCCTCAATGGACTGTGGCTGCTCCTTGCGTTGCCCGCCGAGCCAGCAACTTCGCGGTGTCGAATTTGAAAATTCGCGCGATGTTGCCGCCGAGAATCTTTGCGCGACTCCCCTCACTCAGATGCTGCATCTGGCGCTCGATCGCCTCGGCCGAATGCGGCCACGTCCCCTCGGCGTGCGGATAGTCATTGGCCCACATGAAGTTATCGACGAGGTTGAAGGATTCCGCGAGACGCAGTCCGGCTATGTCTTCCTGAAACGACGCCGCGCCATGCTGGCGAAAGTATTCGCTCGGCATCTGTTTGAGCTTCGGATAGGCCCACAGATGATGCTTGCGATAGGCCTCATCCATCGCGTCGAGCGCCCACGGCACCCAGCCGATCCCGCATTCGATTAACGCGAAGCGCAGCTTCGGAAAGCGCTCGAGCACCCCGGAGGAGCATAGGCAGGCCATCGGTTCGATAACCGTCGGGCAGGCGTGCGTGACGTAGTTGATCACCGCGCCGCCGTCCTTGCGCGCCGCGCGCGGGTCCATCCCGGTGGAGATATGAAACGTGATCGGAACATCGCAGTCCTGGATCGCCGCCCACATCGGATCATAGAGCGGCAAATTGTAGTTCGGATGGCGCGCGTCGTGCGCGCCCCAAATCGGCTTGCTCGGCAGGTTAACGGCGCGAAAGCCGAGTTTCGCTGCGCGCTGAATCTCTGCGATCGCGACGTCGACGTCGGCCGTCATGATTGACGCCAGCGGCGACATGAAGTCGTTGTAGGGGCCGAAAGTCTCCCACGCCCAATCGTTCCAGACCCGGCATTGCGCTGCGCCGAACTCGACGTCCAGCGTCGCCCACATCGAGAGACCTTTGTTGGGAAAAATGATCTCGGCGTCGATCCCATCGCGCGCGTGATCGCGAATCCGGTCCGCGGGCACGCGGCCGGCCTCGCCGCGCAGGCGATCTTCACCGCCCTTGGGCGCGTCGGCGACGTTGCGCGCGCGCATGCGCGACTTTTGATAGCCCTCGACCACCATCCACTTTTCGCCGTTCGCGTCAACTTCGACATGGGGCAAGCGCGGATGAAATTTCTTGTCGATGCGCGTCCACCATAAGTTGCCGGGCTCGTTGCAATGGCAATCCGCCGAGATCATCAGGTGACGATTCGGATCATCGGGACGGACCGTGCGCGTCCAGCCTTGATTACCCGGGGTCTCCAGTCGCCATTGATTTTTCTCGTCAACGTCGGTGGTGTTTCCTTGCTGCATCTTTGCTCCTCGACAAGAGTGATATTGCCGCGGCCGCGCGAACCGGCGCCCCCGAGGCCTCAGATCTTCGTCGCGTTGCGTCTGCGGCTGATTCTATGACAAGTTTCGCGCACTTGGGAATTGCCGCGGTTCAACCCGCAAGCGGTTCCCGCAAGCATAGAGGGGTAGAGACCATGGGCCAGAGCGAGCAACGTTTCTCGGTCATCACCGACCGCAGCCTCAGCGAATTGCGCAAGCTGATTAATGTTCCAATCGAGGAGTCGCTCGAGCCCTGGTGCTACGAAGCCAGCCGCGACAGCATCCGTCACTGGGCGCATGGAATCGGCGACGACAACCCGCTATGGTGTGATCCGGCCTACGCCGCGCAGACCGCCCACGGCCGCCTCCAGGCGCCGCCCTCGTTTATCTTCACCCTCAATCGCGCGTTCAGCGGATACGTCGGCGGGATGGCGGGCGTCCATGCGATGTTCGCCGGCATCGACGTCACTTGGCATCAGCCGCTGACGATCGGCGACAGCTTCACGACCAAGGTTTGGCTCAAGGAACTGGTCGAGCATGAAACGCGTTTCGCGGGCCGCTCGATCCAGCAGATCTATCGATGCGAGTTCTATCGGACTAGCGGAGCCGCAGGCGGAGCGAGCAGGCGAGTCCGCGAGCTGCGTTCAGATTCCGAAGACGGAATCCTTGTCGCTGAGGGCGATAGCTGGTGCTTCCGCACCGAGCGTGACGCGGCGCGCGAGCGCGGGACCAAGTACGACGGCGTGAAGCAGAAGGCTGCGGTGCACTACTCGCGAGAGGATCTGGCGAAGATCTTCGAGCATTACGCCGCCGAGGAGGTTCGCGGCGCGACACCGCGCTACATCGAGGAGGTTAAGGCGGGCGACAAGCTCCCGACTATTGTCAAAGGCCCCATGACGGTGACCGGCTTTATCGCCTTCGCGCAGGGCTGGGGCGGGCTCTATATACGCGCCAACAAGCTCGCCTGGAAGCAGTTGCAGAAGCATCCGGGGCTGGGGATTGCCAATAAGTTCGGTATTCCCGACGTGCCCGAGCGCGTTCACTGGGAGGACGACCTCGCGACTCTCGTCGGCACTCCCGCCGCCTATGACTACGGTCCCGAGCGATGCTCCTGGATGACTCATCACCTGACGAACTGGATCGGCGACGCAGGTTTCCTGCGGCGCATCGAAGTGAAGATCCGCCGCCACAATCCGGTGGGCGATACGCTCTATATTAATGGTGAGGTGACGCGCACCTTCGGGGAGGGCGGTGCGCACTACGCCGAGATCGCGCAAAAGGCGGTGAATCAGGACGGCGAGCTCTCGGTGCTCGCCACCGGAGTCGTCCGGCTGCCGTCGCGTGGCGGGAAATAAACCCTGCGCGTCAGCAGTTCCACATCATGCTGACGGTGGAAAAAAATCAAGTTGGCACTTGGCGCACAAAAATCTGGCTTCTACAGAGAGACTCCACATCAAACAACTGTGAATCGTGCGCGTTACTGTTGGCCGGTTTTTTTAGATATGCCCGTCGCCACTGAACGCAGAACTTTGCAATTTCAAAACGGTCAGTGGTAGCGAGTTCTGAATTCCCACAGAATCCCCCAAGATCATCGCCTAATCAGCAGGCTGCGCAAAAATCGCGGATCGATCGGCGCCGACGGCTCAAGCTCGGCAAACTCCTCCTCGAGCATCTTGAGGCACGAATCGACGTACGGTGTCGCGCGCTCGCGCGTGGCGCGATCGAGGGCCGCTGTCAACGCCGACTCGACGGCCATCCGAAAAGCCTCGTTGAGATGCGCGGGACGCTCCCGCGTCATGATCGCCGCGGCGACCTCGTTCAGTCGCGCCGCCGCAATCGGCTCGATCACCAGGCGTTGGTTGATCAGGTTGCAGACCAGGGCTGTGAGCAAAATCTGACTTAGCCGGACGTCATGACCGGCGACGTTGGCGCGAAAAGCCGGCGATGCGATATCCAGGCTCAGCAGCGCCTTCAGCAATTCGTGGATGGCGTCAATCTGGTCCACCATCGCGTAGCCGAGCCGCAGGTCGCGCATCGCGCGAAAACCGCGCGTGGCCGCGCCGCCGCGGCCGTCGAGCCCTTCGAAGAATTGTGGCTGGCGTTGCAGGAAGCCGGCCAGCGCCTCGCGATACGGCGAATCGAGATAGGCGATCTCCTTCACCCGATTGCGCTCGAAGCCGAGGTGCGCGACCGTCGCCTCCGCCCGCTTGCGTAGATCGATCGTCAGGCTGACACCGAGTCTAAACAGCAGTTGCAGATGCGTGTCGCGCAGATGCGCGATCGCGAGCGTCAGTTCGCCCGCCGCCAGATGCTCGAGGCCGAGATTGAGATAATCGTGCGTCATCTCGACCGCGCGGCGCACCGCGTCAGGGTCGCCAAAATCGACTGCCTTCGCGACCAGCACCTGATTGCTCACCAGCGCCATCTCGCTACGTAATTGGCGCACTCCCTCAGGGGTGAAGCCCGCGCTCAAGGCCGTGTTGAACAGCGAGGGATCGGCGTCGGGAAGGGCTAGCGAAAGCTCCGGCGGCAGCGCCGCGCCGTCTTTTACCGGTCCGTCGCGCAGGGGCGCGACCTGTTGTGCGCGGACATGATGGAACTCGCGCGGACTTACATACCCGAACACCGCCTGCGCGTCGTAGTAGTCGGGAAAGCCATGGTCCGCCAGTCGCGCGCCGCGAAATTGATAGGCCTGCTCCTCCAGTTCCGCCTCGACTCCCCAGTAAATCTCTTCGACCAGGCCCGCGAAGTAGTTGTAATCGCGCTCGAACGCCTCTTCGAGAAAATCGAGCAGATAGGGCTGGATCGAGTCACGCCTAATGAACTCGATCAGGTAGTTATCACCGAACTGGATGAACTGATCCGACGGCGCGTCGGTGTTCTCCTGCGGCTCGTCGATCCGATGCACCCGCACGTGCTGGCGCATCAGCAGCGACACCAGTTCGAGATCAGTGGCCATCAGACCGTCAGCCAGCCGTTCGCGACCGCCCTCGGCCATCGCCTCGATCCATTCCTGCATACGGCGCAGATTGGGCCGGTCCTTGTCCCAGCAATCGAGATCGAAGAGCCAGCGCACCTGCTCGGGCACCGCGAGGTTGAGCAGATCGCCGGCGTCGGCGATCCCGATCTCTTTGAGCGTGTAAAACAGCGTCTGCGGCGCGAACGACTGCACCAGCCGCTCGGCCTCCGGCGCCGACAGAATCAGATCGCGCTTCTCGCGCGCGGGCAGCCCGTAGAGAAAATCGAGTTTCTCCTGAAAGGGCAGATTGAGAAAGTCTTGCTCTGAAGCCACCATATCCGACGATCGCGCCCGCACATCTCAGACGCAAAATAGCTCGGCACTGCGAAATCAATCAAGCTGGCCCATGCGATGAAGTGAAATTCTTCAAAATGGATTAAGCTGAAACCGCGCGGCAACCTCATTGCTCTGATGCATTCCGCGTTGCCGAGCAAGAGCGCGACAACCGATCGCAGAGTGCGATTCAGTGAAAAATCAGCGAAGCATCCCGCTCGCGATGACGATTGCCGGCAGCGATCCCGGCGGCGGCGCAGGCCTGCAAGCTGACCTGAAAACCTTTGCCGCCTGCCGCGTCTACGGCTTCTCGGTCCTTACCGCGATCATCGCGCAGAACAGCAATCGTGTCGCGCGGATGGTCGGAGTCGATCCTGCGATGGTCGCGGCGCAAATCAGCCTGCTCGCCGAAGAGCGGCGGCCCGACGCGCTCAAGACCGGAGCGCTCGCGATGGCGGCCAACGTCAGAACGATTGCCGAGAGTATTCGCGAGCTGCGTCTCCCGGCGCCGGTGGTCGATCCGGTGATGCTTTCGAGCAGCGGCCACCGCCTGTTGGACCTCGCGGGCGAAAAATCCCTGATCGTCGATCTGCTTCCGCTCGCTCGCGTCGTTACGCCGAACATTCCTGAGGCCGAAAGGCTGAGCGGCATCGCGATCGACACTCCGGCCGCGATGCGCCTGGCCGCCCGCGCGATCCGCAAACTCGGGGCGCGCGCAGTAGTGATCAAAGGTGGGCACCCGTTTCGCGGCGCTGGAGCGTTCGATTCTTCTCGGGCGACCGATCTGCTGCTCGACGGCCGCAGCTTTATCGAGTTGAGTTCGGCGCGAATTCCCGGAGGCGGCGCCCACGGCGCCGGATGCGCATTCTCGGCCGCGATCGCGGCCCATCTCGCGCGCGGTGAATCACTCGAATGCGCGGTCCGCCTCGCGAAGCAGTTCATGACCCGTACTCTGCGGCGGCCGATCCGATTCGGTGCCGGTCGCCCGCTCCTCGACCATCTCAGCGTTGCTTCACCAGTTCGTGTAGCGCCGCGATGAGATTGTGGCTGACCTCTTTGCCGCCGCCGAGCTTGATCAGCGCGTAGCGCTCGTCGGCATCGAGCCTGTCCCAGTCCGCTTGCGCGAGCGCGACCCCGGCTGCCCGCGCGCGCTCGATCAACGGCGCTGGCGGCATCGCGGGCGGGTCCGCCGCTCGGCGCATTTCCTCCGAAAGCTCCTTGGACCTGCCGGCGCGTCGATTCTGCAGGGCTTCCTCAATAAAGGTCCGCAGTGCGGCGCATTCGTCGGCCTCTCCCACTGGCAGATGACAGATGGCCAGCCGCTCGCCGCGCCCGAGCGCCTGCCACTGCTCAAGGCTGATTTTCACCCCGACGCGGTCAAGCTTGCGCCGCACCGTCATCGGCACGCAGCTCAAGCTCTGATGGACTTCATCCTCAAACTTAAAGTAACGCATGATGTACGTTCACCCGCGGCATTGATGCTGCCAGCATAGCATCTCGGCGTGCGTACTCGTTGCTCGCCCACTTGACGCCTCTACCCCAATGGACAACGCTTTGGCCCAAGCGGAAGTCGGGGCGAAAATTCAGGACGAAGATTCAGTTGGACCGCGCACAGAATTGGGACCGCAGCAGAGTTGAGGCGATCGCGCACGCGCTCAAGGGCGAGCCCGGCGCACTGATGCCGATTCTGCGCCGCATCCAGGACGAACTCGGCTGGGTGCCGCGCGACAGTGTTCCGCTCATCGCAGAAATTCTCAATCTCTCGCGCGCCGAGGTCCACGGCGTCGTCAGCTTCTACCATGATTTCCGCCACGCGCCGCCCGGACTCCACGTCATCCGCGTCTGCCGCGCCGAATCCTGCCAGGCGGTCGGCGGCGTCGCGCTCGCCGAGCACATCAAGCGTCGGCTGAGTCTCGATTTCGGCGAAACCTCGCCCGACGGCAAATTCACGCTCGAAGCGGTTTACTGCCTCGGCAATTGCGCCTGTTCTCCCGCCGCGACGATCAATGACGAGCTGTTCGGCCGCTTAAGCCCCTCTGCTTTTGACGCGGCCATTGCCCGCCATGACCAGGAGCGCCGACAGGACCGCCGATGAGCGCGACACTGGTTTACGTTTCGGGCGATTCCGGTGCGCTCTCGCTCGGCGCTGAGGCCGTCGCGCGGACGATCGCGGTTGAGGCCGAACGCCGGGGTGCGTTGGTGCGCATCATTCGTAACGGCTCGCGCGGACTCTACTGGCTTGAACCGTTGATTGAGGTTGCGACGCCGGCCGGCCGCTTCGCCTATGGGCCGGTCGCTGCCGGGGACATGCCTGCGCTTTTCGATGCGGGCTTACTCGACGGTGGCGCGCATCGGCTGGCGCTGGGCCTAACGGACGAGATTCCCTATCTGAAGAATCAGCAGCGCCTGACGTTTGCCCGTGTCGGTGTGATCGATCCGCTGGCGCTCGACGATTACCTCGCGCATGGCGGCTATCACGGACTCGAGCGCGCGCTCGCGATCAGCGATGCGCAAATCGTCGAAGAAGTTACGCTTTCCGGGCTGCGTGGCCGTGGCGGCGCCGGGTTTCCCGCGGGCATCAAATGGCGCACGACACGTGAGACCGCGGCCCCACAAAAATATGTCGTGTGCAATGCCGACGAGGGCGACTCCGGGACTTTCTCCGATCGCATGTTGATGGAGGGCGATCCCTTCACCCTGATCGAAGGAATTACCATCGCGGCGCTCGCGGTCGGCGCTACTGAAGGGTATATCTATTTGCGTTCGGAATATCCGCACGCGCGGCGCACTCTCAGCGCAGCCCTCGAGATCGCCACGGCGCGCGGCTACCTCGGCGAGAATCTGCGCGGTTGCGGCAAGAATTTCAAGTTACACTTGAGAATCGGGGCGGGCGCCTACATCTGCGGCGAAGAGACCGCGATGCTCGAAAGTCTTGAAGGCAAGCGCGGGATGGTCCGCTTCAAGCCACCGCTCCCCGCGATCGCCGGGCTCTTCGGCCGTCCCACCGTAATCAACAACGTCATCACGCTGGCCTCGGTGCCGGTAATCCTCGAAAAGGGTGGGGCGTTCTACAAAAACTTTGGGATGGGACGCTCGCTCGGCACGATTCCGCTCCAGCTCGCCGGCAACGTCAAGCGGCCCGGTTTGATCGAAAAGGCTTTTGGCCTAACGCTCCGTGAAATCATTTACGAGTATGGCGGCGGCACGGCGAGCGGCCGGCCGCTGCGCGCCGTGCAGGTGGGCGGCCCGCTCGGCGCCTATTTCCCCGAGTCGATGCTCGACCTGCCGCTGGATTACGAAGCGATCGCGGCCAAGGGCGGGCTGCTCGGCCACGGCGGCATCGTGGTCTTCGACGACTCGGTCGATCTCGCACGGCAAGCGCGCTATGCGATGGAGTTCTGCGCGATCGAATCCTGCGGCAAGTGCACGCCTTGCCGGATTGGCTCGACGCGCGGCATCGAAGTGATCGATTGCATTATCGCGACCCGCGACGATGCGAAGCTCGCGCAGGCGGAACTGCTGCGCGATCTCTGCGAAACCATGACGGCCGGATCGTTGTGTGCGCTTGGCGGGCTGACGCCGCTTCCCGTGACCAGCGCGCTCCGCTACTTCCCCGAAGACTTCGGTCTGCCGCGCTCGTCAACCTCCTGAGCCGCGGGCACCGGATCACAGCGGATTCCGGTTCCGATCTCGCAGCCGACCCTGATAGAGTTTTGACCAGGTGATGTAGGTGCAAGCGATTGACGACAAAGACCTCGGCACGCCGGCGCGGCTCTCGGAGCAGACCGTCACGCTCGAAGTCGACGGCCGCGAGGTAAGCGTCCCCGGCGGGACTTCGATTTTGCGGGCGGCGGCCTTCGCCGACATCGCGATTCCCAAGCTCTGTGCGAGTGATTCCCTCGAGCCCTTCGGCTCGTGCCGTCTGTGCCTGATCCAGGTCGAAGGGCGCAACGGCTATCCGGCCTCATGCACTACGCTGGTCGAGCCCGGCATGAAGGTTCACACGCAAAGCGACAAGCTTAAGAAGTTGCGCCGCGGCGTGATGGAACTCTACATGTCGGACCATCCGCTCGACCCCTTCGAGTGCAAGGCGGGCGGCAAGTGCGAGCTGCACGAGATGGCGCGTGCGGTCGATCTCGAAGAAGTCCGCTACGACCGCGACGGCCGCAACCATCTGGCCTTGCAGGTTGATGATTCGAACCCATACTTCAGCTTCGATCCCTCGCGCTGCATCCTGTGCTCGCGATGCGTGCGCGCCTGCGACGAGATTCAGGGAACCTTTGCGCTGACCATCGACGGGCGCGGCTTCGACTCACTGATGTCGCCAGGACAGCATCAGCATTACATCGATTCCGAGTGCGTCTCCTGCGGCGCCTGCGTGCAGGCCTGCCCGACCGACGCCCTGATGGAAAAGACGTCTCTGGAAAAGGGCCGCGCCGACCGCGCCGTCGTCACCACCTGCGGCTATTGCGGGGTCGGCTGTTCGTTCAAAGCCGAGATGCGCGGGGACGAAATCGTCCGCATGACGCCCAACAAAAACGGCCTGCCCAACCATGGCCACTCCTGCGTCAAGGGGCGCTTCGCGTGGGGCTATGCGACGCATCCGGATCGCGCCGTCAAACCGATGATTCGTGCTCGTATCAGCGATCCGTGGCGCGAAGTTTCGTGGGACGAGGCGCTGCGCTACGCCGCCGCCGAGTTCAAGCGCGTCCAGCAAAAGTATGGGCGCGGCGCGGTCGGCGGCATCACGTCGTCGCGATGCACCAACGAGGAAGCCTACCTGGTGCAGAAACTGGTGCGCGCAGCCTTCGGCAACAACAACGTCGACACCTGCGCGCGGGTCTGCCACTCCCCCACCGGCTATGGACTCAAGACCGCCTTCGGCACGCCAGCCGGCACGCAGGACTTCGATTCGATTCTCGCCACCGACGTGATCTTCGTGATCGGCGCGAACCCCACCGAGGGCCATCCGGTTTTCTCCTCGATCATGAAGCGGCGCATCCGCGAGGGCGCGCGCCTGATCGTCGCGGACCCGCGCCGGATCGAGCTGGTCCGGATGCCACACGTAGAGGCCGATTTCTTTCTGCAGCTCATGCCCGGGACCAACGTCGCCCTGCTCAACGCGCTCGCATATACGATTGTTACCGAGGGGCTTGCGAACGAAAGCTTCGTGAAGGATCGCTGCGAATCTCGCGAATATCAGATTTGGCGCGATTTCATCGTTGACGCGAAAAATTCTCCGGAGGCTGTTGCGACCATCACCGGCGTCCCCGCCGAGCAGATTCGCGGCGCGGCGCGTCTCTTCGCCCGGGGCCCGAACTCAGCCATCTACTATGGGCTCGGCGTCACCGAGCATAGCCAGGGCAGCACCGCGGTGCTCGCGATGGCGAATCTCGCGATGGTCACCGGCAACCTCGGGCGCGCCGGCGTCGGCGTGAATCCGTTGCGCGGCCAGAACAACGTCCAGGGCTCCAACGACGTCGGTTCCTTCCCGCACGAACTGACCGGCTATCGCCACGTTTCCGATCCCAAACTGCGCGCAGAGTTCGGGCAGGCTTGGGGCGTCACGCTCGATCCCGAGCCGGGCCTGCGCATCCCCAACATGTTCGACGCCGCGCTCGACGGCAGCTTTCGCGGCCTCTACATCGAGGGCGAGGACATTGCCCAATCCGATCCCAACTCCGAGCACGTCGCCGCGGCGCTCTCCGCGATGGAGATCGTGGTCGTGCACGATATCTTTCTCAACGAGACCGCGAAGTACGCCCACGTCTTTCTCCCCGGCTCGTCGTTCCTGGAAAAGAACGGCACTTTCACCAATGCCGAGCGGCGCATCTCGCGCGTGCGCAAGGTCCTGCCGCCGCTCGCCGGCAAGGAAGATTGGGAGGTCACCTGCGATCTCTCTCGCGCCCTCGGCTATCCGATGGAGTATGCCCATCCCTCCGAGATCATGGACGAGATTGCGCGCCTCACTCCCACTTTCACCGGCGTCAGTTACGCTAAGCTCGATCGCCTGGGCAGCGTGCAGTGGCCCTGCAACGACCTCGCGCCTGAGGGCACGCCGGTTATGCACGTCGGCGAGTTCGTGCGCGGCCGCGGCCGCCTCTTGCAGACCGCCTACGTGCCGACCGACGAACGCACCAGCGCGCGTTATCCGTTGATTCTCACCACTGGCCGCATTCTCACCCAGTACAACGTCGGCACGCAGACCCGGCGCACGAAGAACGTCGTGTGGCACGGCGAGGATCGCCTCGAGATTCATCCGCACGACGCTGAGCAGCGCGGCGTGCGCGACGGCGACTGGATCGAGCTCGCGAGCCGTGCCGGCGCGGTGACGCTGCGCGCGCAGTTGACTGAGCGGCTCCAGCCCGGCGTCGTCTACACGACGTTTCATCATCCCGAGAGCGCGGCCAACGTCGTGACGACGGAAAATTCCGACTGGGCGACGAATTGCCCCGAATACAAAGTCACCGCGGTGCAGGTGAAACCGACGACCCGCCGCCCCGAGCGCCTGCCCGCCGGACGCGCTTCCGCGTCGGCGCCCCACGCCGCTAAGTAGTCCCGGGATCGCGGCGATGGAGCTGCATCACTTGATCAAGATGGCCAACGAGATCGGCGGCTTTTTTGCGCAGATGCCCGACCACGACGAGGCGCAAACCGCGATCGCGGGCCATCTGCGCAACTTCTGGGACCCGCGGATGCGCCGCCAGTTGATCGATTACGCCTGCCGCGACGGCGCGGATTTGACTGCGATCGTCCGCGCTGCCGTCCTCGCCCTCGACACTCCTGCGCAGCCGGCTTGACGATCCGATGGACGACTCGATTCCGATGACCAGCGCAATCAAAGATCATCCGGCGTTGAAGTGGCGCGACGGCCGCGGCGTATGCGCCGACGAGCATCTCGCCGTCGAGGAGCCGCTCGAAATCCGCCTTGGTGGCCGCCGCTTCACCCTCACGATGCGCACCCCCGGCCACGACGAAGAACTCATCGCCGGTTTTCTTCTCGCCGAGGGCTTTATCGCCGCGCGCGGCGAGATCGACGAGATGCGCCGCGTCCGCACCGCCGACGGCGGCTCCGAGCCCAACGTCCTCGACGTCATCCTGCGCGTTCCCGCGGCCAGGCTGCGCGAGCGCCTGAAGCGCAATTTCACTATCTCGTCGAGTTGCGGCGTCTGCGGCAAGACCAGCATCGAGGCGCTCCAGCGCCGACTCGAGCCCTTGCGCCGCGGCCTTCGCATCTCCAATGAAACGGTTCTGCGCCTGCCGCCGATCATGCGCAAGACTCAGGACGTCTTCACTGCGACCGGGGGTTTGCACGCCGCCGCGCTGTTTACTGCTGGTGACGATGCGCCCGCGCTCGTCGTTCTCCGTGAGGACGTCGGCCGCCATAATGCTGTCGATAAAGTGATCGGCTACGCGCTGATGCATGACCTAATTCCGCTCGATCGCGCTGTCGTCATGGTCAGCGGCCGCTTGAGTTTCGAGATCGTTCAAAAGACCGCCGCCGCCGGCGTCCCGATTCTCTGTGCGGTCTCGGCCCCGTCATCGCTGGCGGTCGAGCTCGCCGACGAAGCCGGCATGACCCTGATCGGCTTCGTGCGCGAAGCCGGCTTCAACGTCTATACCCATCGCGAGCGTATTTTGGTTTAAGCTCGAAGCGCGCTCACCCACTCAACCAAATCGGAGCCTGCGATGAAGATTGCTGCGATCAAGCCCGCCAAGGCCAAAGCCGAAACTCTGCTGCCCCGCACGCTCGCCGTCGATATCGGCGGCAGCGGGATCAAAACGATCGTGCTCGATCCCTACGGCGCCCCCATCACCGAGCGCAACCGGATCGCGACGCCGCCGCGCGCCACTCCGGATCAGGTGCTCGGTGTCATCGCCAAGCTGGCCGCCGCGCAAGGCCCCTTTGAACGGGTCTCGGCCGGCTTTCCCGGTGTGATCAAGAACGGCGCGACCTTTACGGCGACTAACCTCGGTAAAGGCTGGATCGGCTTCCAGCTCGCGAAAGCCGTTAGCGAATCGCTCGGCCGTCCCGCGCGCGTCGCCAACGACGCCGACATTCAAGGACTGGGGGTCATCAGCGGACACGGCGTCGAACTAGTCATTACGCTCGGCACTGGCTTGGGTTCGGTGCTGTTCGTCGACGGCCACCGGATTCATATCGAGCTCTCCCATCACCCGTTTCGTAAGGGGCTCTCCTATGAGGACGAGCTTGGCAAGCGCGCCCTCAAATCCGGCGGCGGTAAAAAATGGAACAAGCGCCTGCTGGAGGCGATCACCCTGCTCAAGCAGACTTTCATCTATGATCGGTTCTATATTGGCGGCGGCAACACCAAGTTCATCACGATCAAGCTGCCGCCGGAGGTGACGATCGTCAGCAACGAGTCGGGCCTGCTTGGCGGAATCAAGCTCTGGGAGGATTCATCCGGCGCTGATTCCCAATCGAACCGCGCTGCGCCCACCGCGGTACTCGACGCGCCCGGCTCCTCGGCTGAAAATCCGCCCGTAGACTGAGGCGCCAATAGCTGCCTTACGCCGTTTGACGACCCTAATCGGCTGGCGAAGTTCAAGATTTCGTAATCACCCCTTTACAAGATTGATCCTCTTTGCGGGCTAGGCTCGCGTCGGTCCCAATCACGGGACTAAATCATGGAGGATCAAGAATTGACAAGACGTAAAAGTTTGAGGGCGGCGTGCGCCGCCGGGATGCTCGCGGCGCTGATGCCCGCTGAACATGCGTCCGCGGCATCCGGCATCAGTCATGTTCTGCTGCTCAGCGTCGACGGGATGCATGCGCTCGATCTCGTGAACTGTGCGAACGGCATCAGCGGAGTGAATGGGGGCGCGCCTTATTGTCCGAATCTGGCGGCGCTTGCAAAAAACGGTTTGACTTACACCAATAGTTCCACCTCTAAGCCGTCGGACTCGTTTCCCGGCCTGATGGCGATTGTGACCGGTGGCTCGCCGCGCACGGTCGGCGCCTACTATGACGTAGCCTACGATCGCGTGCTCGCCCCCCCGCTGATTACCACCGGCAACGGGCTCGACGGCGGGACCTGCACCCCCAATGTCGCCAATGGCACACGCACCGAATACGAGGAAGGCATCGACTTCGATCAAACCAAGCTCAACGGCGGCGCGGCGACCGGTGATGGCGGTGCCAACTCGATCGATCCGAGGAGACTTGAACGCGACCCCTTCAACAACTGCCAACCGGTTACTCCGAACAACTTCGTCCGCACCAACACCATCTTCGGCGTCGCTCACGCCGCTGGCATGCACACCGCCTGGGAAGACAAGCACGCGGCCTATGTCGCCGTATCGGGGCCTGGCAACACCAGCAATCTCAACGATTTCTATGGGCCGGAGATCAACTCGAATTCCGCCAATTATATCCCGTTGCCGAATATGACCGTGCAGAACTGCAGCCCGTTGCCCGACCAGGCAGCGGTGGCGGCTGGCGATGACTACACCGGTAGCTTCCAGAACATCCAGTGCTACGACAGCCTCAAGGTCCAGGGCATCATCAACCAGATCGACGGCAAGAACCACAACGGCAGCATCACAATGCCCGTGCCGAATATCTTCGGCATGAACTTCCAGGCCGTTAGCATTGGCCAGAAGTTGATTTACCAGGATGCGACCACGGTGGCGCCGGGCTACAGCATCACCGGCGGTTATCTGGACGCGCTCGGCACTCCGAGTCCATCACTGTTTCAGGAGATCTCGTATATCGACAACTCGATTGGCCTCATGGTCGCCGAGCTCGCCAAGCAGGGCCTCTCGAGCTCGACCATGATCGTCGTTACCGCCAAGCACGGCCAATCGCCAATCGACCCCCTGCGCTTCTTCCCGATCCCCGGCCACAGCCCGTTGAACAACGGGATGTCACCGTCGACGCTGCTCGGCAGCACGTATCTGCCGGATTCGGAGATCAACCAGATCGGACCGACCGAAGACGATGTATCGCTGCTTTGGCTCTCGCCTGGCGCTAGCCTTTCGGGTGCGCTGTCAGTGCTACAAACTCCCGCGAACGAGACCGCGGCAGGCATCGGCGAGATTTTCGCCGGCAACTCACTGACGCCAATCTACGGCGTTCCGGGCCTGCCGCCGAATGATCCGCGTACGCCGGACATCATCGTCACGCCGAATTTCGGCGTGGTTTATACCGGCAGCAAGAAGAAACTCGCGGAGCACGGCGGGTTTTCGCATGACGACACCAACGTGATCATGCTGCTCTCGAACCCGAGCTTTGCGGCCAGGACGATCACGATTCCGGTGCAGACGGCGCAGGTCGCACCGAGCATCCTCCACGCGCTCGGCTTGAATCCGCGTTCGCTGCGCGCGGTGCAGCTTGAGGGCACCACGGTGCTGCCGCTGCTGCCGTTCTGATTTCCATCAGCAGCGTCTTTTCAACCAACCGGGGCGGGCGTCCCACGACGCCCGCTCCCACTCCGCTGCATCTGGATGACAGCGAGACACGCGCCAGCTACGCTGGTGCGATGCGGCTGGCCGCCATCGACGTCGGCTCGAACTCGCTCCACATGATCATCGCCGACGTCACCCGCGACGGCCGGATCGACGTCATCGATCGCGTCAAAGAGATGGTCCGCCTCGGCCGCCGCTCCTTCACCACCGGCCGCCTCACCGATGAAGCCATGGAGATGGCGGTGCGGACGCTGGCCTACTTTCGCCGCCTCGCCAAGCTGCGGCGTGTTGGCCGGATGCGCGCCGTCGCCACCAGCGCCGTGCGCGAAGCCCACAATCGCACCGAGTTCATCCAGCGCATCCGGCGCGAGACCGGCATCGCGGTCGAGATTATCTCCGGCCACGACGAGGCCCGCCTGATTTTCGACGCCGCGCGGCACGCGCTTGGGCTCGAAGGCGGACCCCACCTGCTCGTCGATGTCGGCGGCGGCAGCGTCGAACTCGTGCTGGTCAAGGATGCGAAACCGCTGTGGTTGAAGAGCGTCCGGCTCGGCGCCGCCCGCCTGACCGAGCGTTTCCTCTTCGACGATCCGCCGACCACTGCCCAGCGCAAGCGCCTGCACGAGCATCTCGAGGAGGAGATCGGCGGTTACTTGCGCAACGCCCGCAAGGCCGGCGTCGTCCGCGCCATCGGCACCTCAGGCACCATCAACACGCTGGTCGCGATGGCGCGCGGGGCGCGCGGAGAGGAGCTCGGCCGACTGCACGGGGCGAGCGCCTCGGCCGCCGAAATCGCCGCGATCAGCGCTCAGTTGCTTGAAGCCAATGCTGCCTTGCGCGCTGATCTGCCTGGTATCGACGCCAAGCGCGCCGACCAGATGGCCGCCGCTGGAATGCTCGCGGACTTCGTGCTCCGCCGCTCCGGCGCACAGGAGCTGGTCGCCTGCACCTGGGCGATGCGCGAAGGGTTGTTGCTCGGTCTCTTGCGCGGCAATGGGTCCGGCCGCAGTACTGATGCGCGCCGCCGGTCTGTGCAAGGCCTCGCCGCGCGCTTTCTTGACGACAATGCTCACGGCCGCCACGTTGCCCGGCTCGCGCTCAGCCTCTTCGACGCCACCGCTCTCGTCCTCGGGCTCAACGGCGACGCCCGCGAGCTGCTCGAATACGCCGCGCTGTTGCACGATGTCGGCCACGCCGTCGATCACGACCGGCACAATCGACACTCCTATTATTTGATCAAAAATGCCGAGCTGCTCGGTTTCGATCAGGATGAAATCGACGTCATCGCGCTCGCTGCCCGCAGCCATCGCAAGCAGGGCGGCCAGCTCGATTCCAGCGAGTTGCGCGGCCTCGACGCCGGCCGGCGACGCACGGTGCGCGGACTGGCCGCGATTCTGCGGGTGGCCGACGCGCTGGACCGCAGCCACTTCGGTGTGGTCAAAGGGCTCAAGACGCGTTATGCGCCGGGCCGCATGACGATCGAGATTAGCGCCGACCCGCACGACGGCGAACTTGAAATCTGGACCTGCGAACGCCGCACAGAGCTCTTGGAGAAATTGCTCGATCGCCGCATAATCCTGCAGAATTAAACTAGGAATCTTGCAGACCAAAATCGGCTGAAACCTTGTGTTAAGAAAGCTGGTCGGTCCATGGAACGAGTTGGAATTGGAAAGTCAAAAAGAAATCCCGGTTCACGTATGATAGCCTCCCTTAGAGCGCTCTTGGGCCCGCTTGCCCTCGTCCTCACCTTTGTGATCTGCGCCTTCTACGCCTGCCAGTCGCGCAAACCCAGTGCTGCCGCCGTCCCGACCGGCAGCTCCAGCCCATCGCACCAGGCGGCGATCCGGCTCGCGTCCGTTGTCGCGCCGCCATCCGCCGGTCAGCCCGTCCAGGCCATCAAGGCCGCGCTGGCCGTCGTCAAGGCTGCCGACGACGCCTGGAATCGCGGCGATGCAAAGGCCTTTTTCAAAAATTACTCGAACGACGCCCACTGGACCTACTCCGCCGCCACCCCGACCAAGCTCCCGGCTCCAAATCAAGTCATCCTCCAACGCCAGCAGCTCGAGCAGACCATCTCGGCGGCTGGCTTCCGCTTCAGTCCCTACAAGACCACTCAGACCTGGATCTCCTTCCCTTCGGCCAACGTGGCTGAAGTCCATTCGATTATCGAGTTCGTCAATGGCCGGGCCGCCGGACCCTATGTGAATGGCCCGGTCGTGAGCACCCTCAACAACGTCAACGGAACCTGGACCATCACCCATGTGGTGAGCGGCGTCAATCTGATCGGCCATCTCGATATCTGCGGATTTATCGGGGCTGCATGTTGCTCCGGATGGGTCTACAACGGTTCCGGCATCCCTCAGCCGATCAGGACTTGCGAGAGCGGCGCCGCCTGCAATGGCGATATTTGCGTTGCCGGACCAACTCCGGTGCCCTGCGGCGGACTGGGCCAAGACTGTTGCCCGGACCCCGACTCCAATGATAGCGCCTACGACTTCTGCACTTCTGTCTCAGACACCGTTTGCTACACTTGGCAGGGTCCGCACGGGACCTGTGAGCCCTGCGGCGCCCCTGGCCAGGGCGTCTGCGCCTCGAATCACTGCGCGGCCGGCGCGGTCGCGCGCGGCGGATTCTGCCTCGCCTGCGGCGCCCCCGGACAGCCATGCTGCAGCAACGGCTGCACTGACGCCAGCGTCTGTTCCGCCACCCAGGGCTATACCTGCGCTGCCTGCGGCATCGAGGGCAACGCGCCGTGCGTCGGCGCTTCTCCGTGCACCGATGATCTCCATCTCGATTTTCAAAACGGGCAGTCGGTCTGCACCTTCAATTGCGGACATGGGCCGGGACAGCCCTGCCCGGCCGGTTCGGACGAATGCGGGAGCCAGGGCGTTATCATCGGGCCGCAGAGACCCTGCGAGCAGCCGCTCAACGGCAAGGATTTGTCCGGGGGCGGGCTCTACTACTGTTACAACTCGATGATCGACACTTTTGGCAATTGCACCTGCGTCGCCAACACGATCAGCACCTGTCCGGTGAGCACTTCCGTTCCCAAGCCGCCCGCGCCCAACTCCGGCCTCTGCATCCAGGGCCAATTCACCGACATTTCAGGCCATGGCTGCTAACGCAGCCATGGCTCGCCGCCCCGCCACAAGCGCAGGTCGCTCCCGCGTCGTCGTAGCACTCACTCCATCGTCTGTCGGACACTGAGCGGGCTCGCTTCACGTCTGCCTTTCCCCCGGCAGACCCTAAGCTATCGGTGGGATCCTTCGATAGGACCAAATAAAACGCTTTGCGATTCAACCCTCGGGGACTTGACCGGACCGATTTTTTGGACCGAATGCAGTGAGAGAATTCATACGGCATTCGCGCAGCGAATAGAAAATCTCGCCGTTGAGGCATCTATGGACCAGGCCTGTGCGCGAGGTCGTAAATCGACGGATCGAGCCCGGCCGCATGACTATCGAAGTCAGCGCGGATCCGCATGAGGGCGAACTCGAGACCTGCGAACGCCGCACCGAGCTCTTGGAGAAATTGCTCGATCGCCGCATAATCTTGCAGAATTAAAACATCGTGAATCCGGGGTCATCGCGCGACGCGCAAGCAGCTCTGGCGCGGCCGCCGCAATTGTTGTTGGCGCCCGGTGCCGCCGCCGCCGACGCCACGGCTGGCGCTCTTGCAGCCGGCGCGGCGGCACTCAGGTTCTACGAGCCGCTGGCCCGCGCCGGCGACGTCGAAGCGATCCATCAGTTCCGCGTCAGCGTGCGCCGCCTGCGAGCTGCCGTCGACCTGCTCGCCCCACTGGTGCACGGCTCACGCCTACGCTTTTATCGCCGCGAACTGCCGTTATTGGGTCGCGCTGCCGGTGCGGTGCGCGATTGTGACGCCTTGGCGGAGCTGATTCATACAAACTCGGCCGCGCTCGAACCGCAGATTGCGCGCGGGCTCGTACCGGCCTATCAAGCGCTCGCGGACCGCCGCGTCGCCGCTCTGCGCGCGCTGAACGCGTTCGTTGACTCCAAACGCTACCGGATTCTGCTTGCTCGCCTGGCGCCGACTCTTACCCGCACGCTGCCTGCATCGGCGACCGTTCTGACGCGCGCGCCGATTCTCTTGCGGCCGGTCGCACGCGCTGCCGAACGCGCCGGCGTTCGCCTCGCCGCGGACTCGCCGCCAACGGTTTTTCATAACCTGCGCACGCGGCTCAAGCGGATGCGCTATGCGGTCGAGATGCTGGAGCCGATGGCGGGCAAGCGCACCGCCAAGACACTTAAAAAGCTGCGCGCGCTGCAGGAAGAGCTCGGTGAGCTCCAGGACCTGGTCACCACGAGTGCCTGGTTGCGCGATTTCGTCAGCGGCGCCGCGTTGCCGCCGGAAACCCTGATCGCGACCGGTGCGCTGATGCAATATCTCAACCAGCGCCGCGCACAGGTCGCTGTTCACGCTTTCCGTCGCTGGAAGAAATTCGCGCACAGCGCAGGCCTGAGCAAGGCGATGAGCGAAATTGGCGCGCTCGCGCGCCTCCGCCACGACGCCGCGAGCAACGGCGCACCGCCGCGCGCGGATCCGATTCCGCCGCCCAAATCCACGTGATCCTCTACCTCCTGCGCCACGCGCAGGCCGGCGAGCACCTCGCCGGTCGCGCCGACGACGCCCGCCGCCTCACCCTCGACGGGCGCAAGCGGATGCGTCAGGCTGCCGCCGGGATGCGCCGCCTCGGCCTGCGCTTCGACGCCATCCTCACGAGCCCGCTCCCGCGCGCCGCCGAGACCGCCGCGATCGTGGCCAAGGCTTACGATGGCCGCCCGCCTCCGCAACTGATCGAAGCGCTCGCCTGCCGCGTAGCCTCCGCCGACGCCATTACAGCGCTCACTCCGCTTGCTGCTCGCGAGCATGTCATGATCGTCGGCCACGAGCCGCAACTGAGCGCCGTCGCCTCGATCCTGCTGACCGGATCACCGGAGCGGCTGCGCATCCAACTCAAGAAGGGCGGCTGCCTCGCACTCGATCTCTCCTCGGGCCTCGAAGCGGGTCGTGCGGAACTCCTCTGGCTCCTGACGCAGCGCCAACTGCGTCGGTTGCGGAAATGATGACGGCTGCTGTTCGACTCGAAGCGGAACTCGCCGGTAACGTGTAGAGTGATTCCATGTTTTTGCGTCAACGCGCGCTCGAGCGCATCGCCCGCGAAAAGATGCTCTACCCGCGCCACCCGGGCGGCGACATCCCGGTCTGCGTCGTCTATCCCAATCGCTATCCGCTCGCGATGGCGAATCTGGGCTTTCAGGCCATCTACCATATCTTCGAATCGGATTCGTCAGTCGCCGCCGACCGCGCCTTTCTGCCCGACGACGATGAAATCGCCGCGATGCGCAACAGCCCCCAGCAATTGGTCTCCTTCGAGCGCGGCAAGCCGCTGACCGACTTCGAGATTCTTGCCTTTTCCATCTCGTTCGAGACCGACTATCTCAACTTCCTGACGATTCTGCGGCTGGCCGGAATCCCCGCGCGGCGGACGCAGCGCGGCGGCCGCAATTATCCGCTGATCGTCGCCGGCGGCTCCGCGGTTTTCTTGAACCCCGAGCCGATCGCCGATTTCGTCGATCTCTTCCTGATTGGCGAGGGCGAGGAGATGACGCCCGAATTTATCGCCGCGTATCGGGCAGAGCGGCATAAATCGACGCATGACGCGCCATTTCTCGACGCGATGGCGCCGGTGCGCGGCGCCTACAGGCCCGATCATTTCCTCCCATCCTACGACGGCGCAGGCCGTCTCGCCGGCGTCGATCACGTCGGTCCAGGAGCGGGCAAGGTCGAGCGCCGGCTGCTTCACGATCTCGACCGCTACCCGACCTCCTCGCTGATTCTCACCGAGGAATCGGTCTTCGGCGACATGTACCTGGTCGAAGCGAGTCGCGGATGCCAATGGGGATGCCGCTTCTGCGCCGCAGGCTTCATGTATCGGCCCATCCGTTATCGCAGTCCCGCTAACCTCGTCGCCGAATCAACTCGCGGTCTCAGCGAACGCAAGGTCATCGGCCTTGTTGGCGCTGAGATGGCGTCGGTACCCGGCGTCGCTACGATCGCGCAGGCGGTCGCGGACCGCGGCGGACGCCTCTCACCCTCGTCCCTCAAGGCCGATTGCATCTCGCCCGCTCTCGCGCAGGCGCTGGCGCGCAACGGTAATCGCAGCGTCACGATCGCACCCGAGGCGGGCAGCGAGCGGATGCGTAAAGTTATCAACAAGAATCTGACCGAGCCGGAGATCCTGCAGGCCGCGGATTTGCTGGTAGGCGAGGGTGTCAGTAACTTAAAGTTTTACTTCATGATCGGCCTGCCCGAGGAGCACGACGAAGATGTCCTCGAGATTGCGCGTCTGACCGGCACGCTACTCGAACGCATGCGCGCGAGAAAAAAGTCGGTGGGCCGGGTAACCGTCTCGCTCAATCCCTTCGTGCCGAAGCCATGGACTCCCTTCCAA
The DNA here is from genome assembly GCA_035308025.1 of Candidatus Binataceae bacterium. NCBI lineage: Bacteria > Candidatus Binatota > Binatia (SeqCode) > Binatales (SeqCode) > Binataceae (SeqCode) > Binataceae bacterium (SeqCode). The sequence continues at coordinate 986 of DATGHL010000054.1, read as the reverse complement.
TGGGATCCGATGGAAGCGACGGCGTCGCTGAAGCGCAAGGTCGCGATGCTGCGTGCGCAACTGGGGCGGATTAGCGGAAATATCGAACTGGACGCGGAATCGCCCCGCGAGGCCTACTTCCAGACGTTGATTTCGCGCGGTGATCGGCGCGTGGGCGGAATTCTGGAGCGGCTCGAAGCGGCGGGCTGCGCGGACGCCGGCTCGATCTGGAATGAACTCGGGAAGCTTCGCCGCGGCGTCGACGGCGGGCCGCATCTCCCGAATCCGGATTCCTACGTGACGCGTCCGTATGCGCAGGATGAACTGCTGCCGTGGGACTTTATCGATCATCATATCGATAAGTGGTTCCTCGCGTCGGAGCGCAAGAAGGCCCATTACGCGCATCAGACCAAGCCCTGCGACGTGACCCGCTGCACCGTCTGCGGCGCCTGCTAGGGTCCTGAGTCATAAATAGATTGAATGAAATTGTAGTTCTGCCGGCGTCTTTTCGTAAGGAGGAAGGACGCCACTGCGGGCGAGGAGACCGACTCTCACCTTTGAGCTTAGCCGTATCTGAGCGAGAAGCGCTGGAGCGCTGGGCGCGCCGCGCCCAAGCCCTGGCCCAGCGCGCGGATTGTGCTGGAGTGCGCGAGTGGCCAGCCCAACAGCGCGGTCGCCCAGTGGCGCGGCGTGACCCATCAGACGGTGGGCAAATGGTGCCGGCGTTTTTGGCGCGGCGACTGGACGGCTTGCTGGATGAGCCGCGGCCGGGTGCCCCGCGCCAGGTGGGCGACCCGCAGATTGAGCGGGTGGTGCGCCTGACCTTGGAGAGACTGCCCCTCGACGCTGGCGCAACCTAGTCGAGCGCGTGTTCGCGGCGCTGACCGAAAAGCAACTGCGCCGCGGCGCGCACCGCAGCACCCGTGAACTCGAGGACGCCATCCGCCGTTATCTCGAAATCAACAACCGGCATCCCAAACCCTTCATCTGGACCAAAACCGCCGACC